>JAPOYW010000491.1 GCA_026706425.1 Gammaproteobacteria bacterium | reverse complement strand
TAGCCCATGTCGCCGGTCAGGAAGTTGCCGGCCCAGTAGAAGTACTGCAGCACCAACGGCTTGTCGAGGTTGTACTGGGCGCGCAGGTTCTGGACGTACTCTTCGGTGGTGTCGACGCCTTGCGCCTGCAGGCGATCGAGCATCGACGTGACGATGTCGCCGGGTGGAAGCTGGATCACGACGAAGATGATCACGGAGATGACGGCGAGCGTCGGGATCATCCCGAGCAGCCGGGAGATCAGGTACGACCTCACTCCGCAGTCCCCCGCAATGGCACGTCTCCGGATGCAGCCAAGGCGTCCCGTGCGGTCGCGTCCTCTTGCAGATACCAAGTCGACGGGTGGTAGGACAACGTCCAACGGTTATCCCAGCCCCAAATGCCGGACTCGGTGACGTTCTTCAATCGCGTCGAGACGACCACCGGATGCGGCGCCTGCCCGACGGTGCCGATGGTCCACAGATTCTCCGCAGCGGCTTCGAGCAGCGTCTTGGCCGCCCTCGTCCGATGCTCCTCCGTGGTGGCTTCGCGCAGTTGGTCGCCCCAGTACTGTAGCTCTCTGACCTGCGGGGGCGGCTCCTCGCCGAGTTCGCCGGCGGTCTGGTAGTACCTGGCCCAGTGGTTCCACACGGCGCTCCCCCAGCCCTACCGGTGGGGGTAGAACCAGTCCGGGACCAACGGGAAGAGGATGTCGGTCACCTTGTCGGCGTGCCAGAGCGTCATCTGCATCTTGTTGGCCTGGGCGCGTTCCGACTGCAGGCTCCGCTCCACCGACTTCAAGCGCATGTCGATACCCACTTCCCGCCAGTAGTCGCGCACCAGTTCCATGGTGATCTCCTTGGGCGTCTCGAAGTCCAGGTACTCGAAGGTGATCGTGAGCCTCGTGCCGTCCGCGTATTCCCGCAGTCCATCGCCGTCGGTGTCGCGGAGTCCCAGTTCGTCCAACAGCGCGCGGGCATAGTCGGGGTCGTAGCGGATGTGCGCCTGCGCGAAGCGATCCTCGTGCCAGCGGCTCGACGGATGCGCCGTCACCTGGCTCGGCACGCCGCGTCCGAAGTAGATCACCTCGTTCATCTGGTCCCGGTCGATGGCATGGGAGAGCGCCCGGATGAAACGGCGTTCGCCCTTGCCCCACAGCAGATCGCGGTACTTCGGGTCGTCGTAGTTGTAGTTGGGCTGGATGGCGACATCGCTGACGTGCACCCGATGCCAGATGTGGACCTTGTTGAGGCCCTTCACCTCGCCGAGCTTGAGCAGCGGAATGTCCTGCGTCTTGAGCGCGAAGGCCGCGAAGTCGAGCTGCCCGGTGGCCGCCTGGAAGGCGATCATCGGTGAATTCTCGAGCAGGATGATCGCGTCGATGGCGTCGATATAGGGCAACTGGTTCCCGGCGGGGTCGATCTTGAAGTAGTACGGGTTGCGTTCCAGGCGCATCTTGGTCGGCGTCCGCTGCACCACCTTGTAAGCTCGCAAGGTCGGCACCCTCACCGCCTCCTCGTTGCCCCAGCCCCGGTAGGCCCCGTACATCGCCATCCAGGTGACGAATCCCTTCTCTTCCACCACCGCGGCAAGTTCCTCCCGGTCCCGGAAGGCGGGGTGGTACTGCTTGAAGAAGTGCATAGGATCGACGAAGTGGCTGCCGTACTGGGCAAAGAAGTTGGCGAACATCGGGTTGGGTTCGGGGAAGCGGTACTCGAAGGTCAGATCGTCGATCTTCACGAACTCGCAACCCTGCACCAGCCGGTAGGTGATCGGCGACATCTCGGGATCCATCCAGACGTGCACGAGACGAAACCAGAAGTCGTCCGCCGTCAGCGGCACGCCGTCGGACCACTTGATGCCCGGGCGCAGCCGCACCGTGGTAACGCGGCCGTCTTCGCTTAAGCTCCAGGACTCGGCCAGGTTCGGCAGGACGTTGCGCATGTCCGCCGAGAGCGTCAGTGCGTGCTCCCAGTTGAAGAACTGCCAAGAGTCCCAGATGGGTATCCGCGCCGTCCCGCCGTACTTGCCGATGGACTCGTAGGGCTGGATGACGACCGGATCGTCGGGCAGTCGTTCTTGCACCGGCGGGAGGTCGCGATCATCGAGGTAGGGGCTCTGGGCGAAACGGGTGATGCCGAGTTCGCTGGCGGTCTTCGGCGGCTGGTACCACGCCTCGGGCCAGTCGTCGTTCCGCGCCTCGGTGGCGACCGCAACCAACGCTGCAACCGCGACACCGGCGAGCGTTCCGGGCGCCCTCGTCAAGGGGCTTCCCAACTCACGACCCGCGAAAACCCCTGCTCCATGCGGAGAAAAGCCCCTCCATGAACTGCATGCTTAAACGACGACCCATCATGGCGGGTGGTTCGTGCTGGCGTCAACAACCTTGATCCCCTGTTAACGGTGCGGCAGTAGGG
>JAPOYW010000350.1 GCA_026706425.1 Gammaproteobacteria bacterium | reverse complement strand
TTCACCCCGGCCAGCCCGGCCAGCAGACCGTCCGCCTCCGCGTAGCAGCACGACGCCTTCGCCGCAGTCGCACCCGAGAACGCCGTCGCCGCGTTCGTGCTGGAATCCAACTACTACACGGTCCAGCGCCTTGCCAACGCAGGCGACGAGGCCTAGCTCGAACAACTCGACATGCTCGACGGACCCCTACGTCGCGCGGCCGAATTCCAGCGCGACCTCGAACCCGACAGCGCGTTGCTGCGGGAATTCCAGGAGGAGAGCTTCCGGAACGGCTACCTCGCGCAAACGGGTCGGTGGGCCGAACTCAAGCAAGCCGTCGAGGCCCGCCTTGCCAAGCCGGGCGCCAACCGGGCTCGGATATACACCTCCGCCAGCAACGACTTCCAGCGCGCCGAAGAGACGGAGTACCGACTGCTCGCCCGGGAATACGCCCAACGAGGCTACGAACTCGATCCATCGGATCCGTTCGCGGCGATGACCTACGCGAGATCCCTCGAGCAGGACGGTCGGAAGGCCGAGTCCATGGCGGTCCTCGAGAGAGCCCTCGCCGACATCACGGACCCGGAAAGCGGCATCGCGAACGTGCTTGCGACGCAATTGGCCAACCTGAAAAAGCCCGCAGCCGATTAGACGAATGGCGTAGCGGGTCAGCGGCCAACTTTGACCATGTGCTACTGTAGGCAACGGAAACCTTCAACACGGGCATATCCGGCGAAGCCGGGTCGCCCGTTCCATACAATAGCCACGAAGCCCGGCGTCCGGGTCGCTCCCGGTGCCAAGGCGAAAGGACGGGGACTATCTACATACCCGTGTGGAGGTTTCCAACGGCCCGGCACCAATGCAACGGGTCGATTACGGGGGGAATCCCATGAACTCGATACGACTCTCCGTCGTTCTCTCTCTCGTGTCTGTGGCTTGGTTCTCGGGGGCGCAGGACCACTCCTGCCCAGACGAGCCGACCTAGAGCGCGGTCCCTTGCTCCGTTCACCAATCCTGGACTTGGTCCGACTACAGTTCGTCCCACGATCCGGCCTATCACCTTCGCAAGACCTACAAGGATGCACAGGGCGGGAACCACCACCGTTGGCATATCGAGGCAATCGATGTGCCGCGCATCGAAATTCGCGTCTACGACGCGATGGCGCAGTACGACGATCATCGTTGGGTGGCGGACGTGTTGGCCAAGACGCTCATGCAGTTCCCGAGACTGCTCTTGAGAGCACTCCCGGAACGCCTCGTCATCGCCGTGAACCAAAACGGGCCGGTGTTCTACATCGGGCCGTCGTGGGACCGCGGCGCGTGGTGGGTGGAGTTCCCGGCCGTCTACTTCGACGGCTACAGGGAGTCGGTCGATGCGGCGATGGAGGAACTGCTGGTGCACGAATTGGCCCATGTTCTCGACCACCTGCACAACCTTCGCAACGACGCCGGATGGATTTCCGAATCCGAGAAGGACGAGAGCGAAGTGAGCGACTACGCCGAAAGCAACGAGGCCGAGGCATTGGCGGAAACGATGCTCGCATGGTTGGCGTTGGAAACGGACAATGCGAAGTATCAGCCAGAGCTTCGGGACGTGCACTCGGACACATCGGCAATCGAATAGAGCACCGCGGCGCGTGGCTCACGAACCGGCTGCACGCAGCCGCCGTTGGCGCGCAGGGAAGGCTACTGTCGGATGTGCCGGTGCGCGGCGAGCTTCGCCACGGTCAAGTGTGCGGAGTGACGATGCTCACGTTCATTCGCTAGGCGGGAGCCGTCAGCCTGCGGTACGTGAGCGGGTCGGTCTTGACGATCCGCTTAAGGGTGTCCATGAAGATGTAGGGGTTGTTGCGGTTGTTGAACCGCCACTCCAGTTCCTCAAGGTAGCGGTCCATGTGCTTGACGCTCATCTTGTGGAACGCGCCGACGATGGACCGCTTGAACAGCGACCACACGCCCTCGATCCCGTTGGTGTGCACGTCGCCGACGACCCACTCCTCTTCGGAGTGGTTGACCGTCTCGTGCTGCGTGTCGGCATCTCCGATGCCGAGATAGGACTTCAACTCGTCGGTGTTGCGGGATATCGCACACGATTTGGTGCTAATGTCCGGCATACAGCGCCGTTGCGGTCGGGCACAGTACCACCGCAACCACATCGGGAAGTCGAGACGATGGTCAGCCCGCATATCTCACCAGCCGCTTGATGCGATTGCGAAACTCCGTTCATATCAAATGGTTGTGGGAATCTCGGTGGGTCGAGCGAGCACAGGCCCCGCTGGCCGCGCCCTCGCCGGTCTTTTGGCCCCGTGCGCGCACGTGCGACCTCAACCATAGTCCCCGCTATGCTCTCGGTCGCGAGCACGCGCACGGAACCAAAATCCTCGGCGATCATCGCGGCCACTGGTGAGATATCCGG
>JAPOYW010000246.1 GCA_026706425.1 Gammaproteobacteria bacterium | reverse complement strand
ATCGCGGGCTCCGATGCGGGGGCCGACGCATTTCTCAAGCGTCTCGGGTTCGCCCGCGCGAACGGCATTCCCGAACTCCTGGAAACCCTGAAGCTTCTGCACGTCCACGGTCCCTTGGACGGCGACCGGTTGGGGGCCATGTGCTGTTCAGGCGGGGAAGCGAGCATCCTCGCGGACGCTGCGGAAGAAGCCTGTGTCGCACTGCCGGAATTGCCGGCTCGACATGCCCAGGACGTCGCGGAAACGGTGCACCCGCTGGTCACGGTGGCGAACCCCTTCGACTACCACACGTTCGGCTGGGGGGATTCCGACGCCCTCGCAAAAACCTTCGCCGCTTTCGGGCTAGGACCCTACGACGCGACTCTCCTGATGCTGGACTTCCCGCGCCCTGACCGCTGCAGCGACGCCGATTGGGAAGTCACTCTGCAAGCCTTCGAGTGTGCGATGCGTCACACCGGGCACACGGGCATCATCGCGGCCACGCTCGCCGAGAACCTGCCGGAGGACCGCGCCACGGCGTTGATCGAGCGCGGCGTCGCGCCGCTCGGCGGCATCCGAGAAGCCCTCGGCGCCGTCAAGAGCGCCGCGATGATCGGCGCCGCATGGGGCGAGGGCCAATGCCGTCCCCTGCTACCCGTCTCGTGCCCGTCGGGCGACACGGTCACGTTGGACGAGGCGGCATCGAAACGCCTCCTGTCCGAATGCGGCGTACCCGCTCCGGAAGGATCCGTTCTCCAAGATGCCGAGGCCGCCGTTGACTTCGCCGGCTCGCTTGGCGGCAGCGTCGTCGTCAAGGCGCTCGGCGTGGCGCACAAGACCGAGGAGGGCGCTCTTCGAACGGACCTGTCCGAGCCGGATGAAATCCGGGCGGCGGTCCGGGAGCTACTGGCAATGGGGAACGGAGTTCTCGTCGAACGTTTCGAGGCAGACACCATTGTCGAGCTGGTCGTCGGCATCAGCCGGGACACTCAACTCGGCCTCATGCTCACGATCGGATCGGGGGGCGTGCTCGTCGAGCTGCTCGGCGATACCGCTACCCTGCTCCTGCCCGCGCACGAATCCGACGTGCGAAGGGCCCTCGGCGGGCTCCGCTGCGCACCCTTGTTGCAGGGGTTTCGGCGTCGTCAGGCGGCGGACGTGGATGCTGCCGTGGACGCGATCCTCGGCATTGCCCGGTTCGCCGTCGCCCACTCGGCATCGCTCGAGGAGTTGGACGTCAATCCGCTCGCCGTCGGTCCGAAAGGTCGCGGGGTCAGGGCACTCGACGCACTCATCCGCCTGCGGAGCGGCGCAGCATGAGCACCCCCTTGAAGACCCGCACCGACGGCGGCGTGCTCGAAGTCGTACTCGACCGGCCCAAGGCCAACGCCATCGATCTCGCCACCAGCCGGCTCATGGGCGAGATCTTCGAGCGATTCCGCGACGACGCGGCGCTGCGAGTCGCCATCGTCACCGGCGCCGGCGAAAGGTTCTTCAGCGCGGGTTGGGATCTCAAGGCGGCCGCCGGCGGCGATTCGGTCGAGGGCGACTACGGATGCGGCGGGTTCGGCGGCATGCAGGAACTTCCGGACCTGAACAAGCCGCTCATCGCCGCCGTCAACGGAATGGCGGTCGGCGGCGGCTGGGAACTCGCTCTGTCCTGCGACCTGATCCTCGCGTCGAGGACGGCAACCTTCGCCCTCCCCGAAATCCGTTCCGGCACCCTCGCGGACGCGGCGTCCATCAAGTTGCCCAAGCGAATTCCCTATCACGTGGCCATGGAACTTCTGCTCACCGGCCGTTCGATGGACGCCGACGAAGCCCAACGCTGGGGCGTGGTCAACGAGATCGTCGAACCCGAAGCGTTGCTCGAGCGTGCGTGGGAAATCGCGCGCCAGCTCGCCGACGGTCCGCCACTGGTCTTCGCCGCCATCAAGGAAGTGGTCCGCGAAGCCGAAGCCCTGCGCGCCCAGGAAGCGCTGCGCCGGGTCGGCAAACGCGAGTTCCCCACCGTGGATCGGCTTTACGACAGCGAAGATCAGCTTGAGGGTGCGCGGGCGTTCGCCGAGAAGCGTGAACCCAAGTGGAAGGGGCGTTGAACGCACTCGCGACCGGGCCCCGGTGCCGGCAGCGCGCCCTGCGGGCGCGTTAGGGTCGCCCCTACGAGGCTATCTCGTAACCCAGGGCTTCGAAGTCCCGGCGATAGAACGTGGTCACGGCGGCCAATAGTTCGTGGTCGTAGTAGCCAGCGTATCCGTCGTGTTCGCTGGCGTTGCTTCGCTTGAGGTCGACCTCGGCAATGCCGATTTGCCGACAGACTTCTCCGAACCCCTGCTGCAACGTCTCGTAGCGGCCGACGTAGTCCATGCCGAGCTTCCCGGTCTCGTCCACCAGCATCTCGACCTGGGGCCGGACCAGC
>JAPOYW010000533.1 GCA_026706425.1 Gammaproteobacteria bacterium | reverse complement strand
CCTTCGACAACGCATCACCTCCGCTGGTAGCGCGCCACCGCCTCGTTGTGCTCTTCGAGCGTCCCGGAGAACTGGCTGGTGCCGTCGCCACGGGCAACGAAGTACAGATCGTCGCCGTCGTCCGGGTTCAGCGCCGCCTTGATCGCGGCACGTCCCGGCAGCGCGATGGGCGTGGGCGGGAGCCCGTATCGACGGTAAGTGTTGTACGGTCCGTCTTCCTTCAGCATGCGGCGAGTCAGGTCGCCGTCGAATTCGTCGCCCAAGCCGTAGATCACCGTGGGATCGGACTGCAGCCGCATGCCCTTGGCCAGGCGACGTACGAACACGCCGGAGACACGGGCGCGATCCGGTTGAAACCCGGTCTCCTTTTCGATGATCGAGGCGAGGATCAGCGCTTCGTAGGGCGTTTCGAAGGGCGCTCTCGACGAACGCTCTGACCACAGCCCAGCAAGCACGGTATCCATTTTGGATTTCGCCCGCAGGAGCAGCGCGGACGCCTCGTCGCCCCGTCGAAACAGGTAGGTATCGGGAAAGAACCGCCCCTCCGAATTGCCGGCGGGCAACCCCAGGCGGACCATCAGATCCTCGGCGGCAACCCCCGACAGGTCGAAGCTCAGCCGGTCGTCGGTTGCCAAGCCCTCCAGTACGGTTTTCGTGGTGCTTCCCTCGACGATCAGGTAGCGGTGCGCCACAATGTCGCCCAGGGTCAGGCGGTCAAGCAGCGTGTCCGGTGTGAGAGCAGCCGTGATCAGGTACTCGCCGCTCTGAACGGCCGGCTGCAAGCCTCGCTGACGCGCGCGCAGCGAAAACAACCACGGATTGACAACCCCTGCCTCCACGAGCCCATCGGCGACCGAGGAGAAGGTCATGGCGGGCTCCACGATGAACACGATGTCCTGGGTGACCGACAGGGGTTGTTCGGCCCACCGGTCGAGGTAGATTCGCATCCCTACCAGGAATGCAATGCCCACCACGATGACGGCCGCGGGGAAGAACAGTATTCGCTTGTCCACGAGCTTCAACAGCGACCTTTGCGGCCTGGCGGAGTAAGGTGGTTGAGTCCCTTCGATCAAACCGCCGTGAATATAAGGGTACCGTTGGTGCCGCCGAATCCGAACGAGTTCGACAGCGCGGTACCGATGCACATTTCACGAGCGGTGTGCGGGATGTAGTCCAGATCGCACTCGGCATCGGGATTGTCGAGGTTGATCGTGGGTGGCGCCACGTCGTTCGCGACCGCGAGCACCGAAAAGATCGCCTCCACCGCCCCGGCGGCGCCCAGCAAATGCCCGATCATCGACTTCGTCGAACTCACGGCCACGCGAGTGGATTCGCCGAACACGGACTTGATCGACAGAGTCTCCGCGATATCGCCTTGGGGCGTCGACGTGCCGTGCGCATTGATGTAGTCGACCTCGTCCGGACCGAGCCGCGCATCGGCCAACGCGTTGTGCATCGAGGCGACGGCTCCGTGGCCGTCGTCCGGGGGGCTGGTGATGTGGTGCGCGTCGGCGCTCATGCCGAACCCGGCCAGTTCGCAGTAGATGTTGGCGCCCCTTGCCCGGGCCCGCTCGTATTCCTCGAGCACCAGTACGCCGGCACCGTCGCCCAGCACGAAACCGTCCCGGTCCCGGTCCCAGGGACGGCTCGCGGACTCGGGATCGTCGTTGCGGGTGGACAGCGCCTTCATGGAGGCAAACCCCGCCACCGTAACGGGCGAGGTGGCCTGTTCCGCCCCGCCCACGACCATCACATCGGCGTCGCCGTACTGGATCGCACGCATACCCAAACCGATATTGTGGGTCCCGGTCGTACACGCCGTGACGACCGCCAGGTTCGGGCCGCGGAAGTCGTACATCATCGACAGTTTGCCGGCGATCATGTTGATGATGCTCGACGGCACGAAGAACGGCGAGACGCGTCCCGGACCGCGGTCGAGGCAGGTGGAATGGGTATCTTCGATGGTGTTTATGCCGCCGATGCCCGAACCGATGGCGACGCCGATCCTGTCGCCGTTGGCAGTGGCTTCCAGGCCGGCATCCCGCACCGCTTGGATCCCCGCGATCAGCCCGTACTGAATGAACAGGTCGAGGCGACGTGCTTCCTTCCGGTCCAGGTAGTCCTCGACCGCGAGATCCTTGACCGCCGCGTTGATCGTAACGCTGTGGCCGGTGGTATCGAATTCCGTGATGGGGGCGGCGCCGCTAACGCCGTCGAGGGCGTTGCGCCAGCCTTCCTCGACGGCATTGCCGATGGGCGACAACATGCCGAGGCCCGTTACCGCGACTCGCCGTTTGCTCATGATCGAATGCCGGTGGGAACGCGTCGCGAACTGCGACCCGACGTGCGCTGACTACTGATGGGCACGGATGTAGTCGATCGCCCCTTTGACGGTGGTGA
>JAPOYW010000361.1 GCA_026706425.1 Gammaproteobacteria bacterium | reverse complement strand
CGCAGGTGCGTCCAGTGACCCACCCATTCTCCCACACAAGCCTTGCCCGCCGCGCCTCTCCGGCGTTGCCGCCCAATCCTTATCAGGGGATCAGGGATACTCGGCATTACTCGGCTTGTCGCGTTGTCCTTGTTGCGTCCATGCATTGCCGACCTCATCGTTTCCATGGACGTATGTCAGTGTCAACCGAGAATGGCCGGAACGCCCGCACGAAGCCAGCCCGGCGCAGCGGCGGAACGTCGTCGAGCACGCGCAGCGTGACCCGCACGGGACATTCCCGGGGGATGTCCTCGCGGGCGCGGTGCGGAACCCGCGACTTCCGGACCCGCCGCCGGCCCGCGCCGGGGCGGGCGCCGCCGCGACCGGAGGGCCGGAACTCGAACGTGGTCTGCCTGTGATCCTGGCGACGCTTCCTCTTCACTGCGGGGGTCACCAAATTGAATTGGGCGATGTTCCGTCCAGACGATGCCCACGGAGCGCCGTTCGGCCGACAGGGCGCGATGGCATTTGGCCTTTGGCGTCGGTTATGGTGCGCCGTCCGTCTACCGGAGGTGGTTATGTCTCACGACTCGTGGGCAACGCGTCTCGGGATAGTGGCGCTAGTGGCCGCCATGTCCATCGTTGCGGACGAATCGAAGCTGGAAGAAGTCGTCGTACGCGCCGAGGCCTCGATCCTGCCCAGCCAAGGCGGTACCGGCAGCATTGCGGTGGTCGATGCCGAGGCGATTGAACTCACCCGGGCGAACCATGTCCATGAGCTACTGGTGCGTGTACCGGGGGTGTGGATTTCCCGGGGATCGGGTCATGAGCACCTGACGGCCATTCGGTCCGGGGTGCTCACCGGCGCGGGCGCCTGCGGGGAATTCCTAATTTTGGAGAACGGCATCCCCATACGCCCGGCTGGATTCTGCAACGTCAACAACCTGTTCGAGGTGCAGACGGAACAGGCGGCTGCGATCGAAGTGGTGCGGGGACCGGGCAGCGCCCTGTTCGGCGGCAACGCCCTGCACGGCGTGATCAATACTGTCACCGCCGCCTCTGCCGACGACTGGCGCGGCAGCTTCGAGGCTGGACCCTACGACTACACCCAGGTGCGCCTCCAAGGCGGCGGCGACCGTTGGAGTTTCAGCGCCCTGTCGACTGCGTCGGGCGGTTATCGCGACGATACCGGCTACGGGCAGCAGAAGGCCTACCTGGGATTCGCCGCGAATGCGGGGGGCTGGAACGTCACGAACACGGTGTCGGCGACGCTCCTGAATCAGGAAACCGGCGGATTCGTGCGCGGCTTCCGGGCTTACGACTCGTCAGCCCGGACGACGAATCCGAACCCCGAGGCGTATCGGGATGCCTGGTCGATGCGAGCCGCGAGCGTCTTTCGTCGGACGCTCGCCAATGGTCACGCCGTGACGGTGACGCCCTACGCTCGGCGCTCCTCCATGGCGTTCCTGCAGCACTTCCTTCCCGGACAACCCTTGGAGAAGAACGCCCAGTCGAGTGGCGGCGTCGCACTGCGTTTCGACGGCGGCGAAACTCGGCGCTGGTCGGCGGGTGCCGTTGCCGAACTGTTCCAGGCGACGCTCTCGGAACGCCAGGACGGGGCGACGCAAGGGTCCGCGTTTCTCGTGGCGACCCGACCCGAAGGTACGCACTACGACTTCAACGTGGCTGGTGTGACACTGGCCGCGTACGGCGACTTGGGTTTGGATCTCGCGCCGGATGTGGAACTCGTGGCGAGCGCTCGAGTCGAACGCAACAGCTACGACTACGAGAATCATCACCTCGTCGGCAATACCCGCGACGATGGCACGCCGTGCGGCTTCGGCGGTTGTCTGCATACGCGCCCCGGGAATCGCGACGACGCGTACACGAATGTCGCGGGCCGATTGGGCGTGCAATGGTCGACGGGACCCGGGGCGACGATCTACGCCGTGGCGGGGCTCGGTTTCCGCCCGCCGCAGACTACGGAGCTATACCGCCTGCAGAGCGGCCAAACGGTCGCCGATCTGGACAGCGAACGCCTGCGTTCGCTAGAAGCGGGGGGACGTGGATCCTTAGGACCATTGGACTTCGACGTTGCCGTCTACGTCGAGACCACCCGGAACCTAATCTTCCGCGACGCCAACGGCTTCAATGTCAGCGACGGGGCAACCGATGCCACAGGCGTCGAGGCCGACCTTGGTTGGAGTACCGGGCGGCATACCGTGGAACTGGCAGCGGCCTGGGGTCGCCATCGCTACGCGTTTACACGAGACGCGGGGCGGGGCGAGCGCATTGTCGACGGAAACGAGGTGGATACGGCACCCCGCTGGCTTGGCAGCGCCCATTGGCGATGGTCGGGCGAGGCGCTCACCTCGGAGTTCGAAGTTGCCTACATCGGGTCGCACTTCATCAACGCCGCCAA
>JAPOYW010000010.1 GCA_026706425.1 Gammaproteobacteria bacterium | reverse complement strand
CGTCCGGCCTTCAGCCAGTTGAGCGGCGTCATATCGTCCAGGTCCGGATCGGCGGCGGTGATCCAGCGTTGCACGGAGACCGCGTCGAGGTCGGCGACCGCCTGATTCACCCGACCGATGTTGGGCACGAGCTGCTGTCCGGCGACCTGGTAGACCGGGACGTGCAGGCGTCCTTCGATGCGCATCGCATAGAGGCTTCCGTCCCGAATCATCTGCCGTACTCGCACCGGCGTGACGCCGAGCTCCTTCGCGAGCGCCGCAGGCGTCAAGCTCGTGCTACGGATGGCAGCGAACTCCGTAGCATAGTCGAGCATCGGATCGGTGCCATCGGGTCGTTCGTCGAGATTGACGCCGACCCGTTCCAGCATGGCGATCTCGGTGTCGGTCAGCTCCGTGCGGCTCGGCCCGTACAATGTGGCTTCGAATTCGTCGATCGTCGCTTTGAGCGCCGCATTCAGTCTCTCCGGCGCGACCGCCTTAAGGCCATGGATGTGGAAATACCGCTGATCGGCAAGGGCTTCGGAACTCATGATCCGCCTTCGCTAGTATCGTTTACTATTGCCAATAGTATGAGAAAACGACGGTGTTTGGCAATCCGGAGAAGACCCGTGGGACGTTGCCTTGCGCCGAGAGATATGGTGCTGCAACACCAAGGATACGGGTGACCCGTTTGAAGACCACCATAGAACTTCCCGACGAGTTGCTGGAGCAGGTCCGGCGCATGGCCTGGCGGGAGGGGGCAACACTCCGCGGACTGGTCGAGGAAGGCTTGCAGCGTAGTTTGGAAGCCCGCAGGGTGGCGCCGCGGCACCTTGACTTTGCGAGCTACGGGGGCAGCGGGCTCACGGCCGAGTTCCAAGGTGCACCGTGGAGTCGGATCAGGGAAGAGGTCTACCGCGAGCACGGCGCGTGATAGCGATCGTTGCCTCGAATCGGCGTCATCCGCCTTAAGGGAAGCGGTCAGTCGATGATCGCTTGCCGTACCGCGTTTTCGAAATCGTACTGGGCGCCCGGATGGGGTTGCTGCAGCATGAGGACGCCGGCGAGTTCCTCGGCCGGGTCCGTCCAGGAACGGGTGCCGAACGCGCCGCCCCAGCCGAATGCGCCCGCGCTGCGCCGGCTGCCTGCGGCGATCGGATCGAGCACGACGGCAACGGTATAGCCGAAGCCCTGTCCCTTCGCATTCTGCGCGAAGCCGCGGTACAGATCGCCCAGGTGGTTGCTGGCCATCCACTCGACGGAACGCGAGCCGAGCAGGCGGTGACCGAAAAGCTCGCCGCCATTGGCCAGCATCTGCTCGAAATGGAGGTAGTCCCTCGCCGTGCTCGACAGGCCGTAGGAACCGGAGAAATAGGTGGTTTCGCCACTCCAGCGCGACAGGTCCCGGCCTTGGATGACGACGCGTCGCGACGCCTTGTCCGGCGGCACGTGGTAGTGCGTGTCGGTCATGTCCAGCGGGTCGAGGATCCGCGTCTGCACGAACTGGTCGTAGGGCATGCCGGAGACGATCTCGACAATGCGGGCGACGACATCGAGCCCGGTTCCGCCGCTGTAGGCCCAGCGCGAACCGGGCTGGAAGTCCAGCACCGCGGTGCCAAGCGTGGGGATGTAGCTCGCCAACGTCACCCGCTCAACCGGGCGCGACTGGGCCGTCCCCAGGCCGCCGGTGGCCAGGCCGGACGTATGGGTGAGCAGGTGCTTGATCGTGATGGGCGCCTCGGCGGGAACCAGCCGATGCTCGGGCGGATTCCGGCGATCCACGCGAAACGGGCTGATGTCCTTGTCCGACGGATCCTTCAGCACCGCCACCTGCATGTCGGCGAACTCCGGAATGTACTTCGACACGGGATCGTTCGGACGGATCAACCCCTCCTCGATCATCATCATCGCGGCGACGCCGAGAATCGGCTTCGTGGACGACATCATGATGAAGATCGCATCCCGCGACATGGGACGTTCGGCCTCGACGTCCATCAAGCCGTGCGCCTTGAAGTGAACCACCTTGCCGCGGCGGGCGACGGCCGTCACGGCGCCTTGGATGTTGCCCGCGTCGATGTGGCGCTGCATCGCCGCGTCGATCCGCAGCAGTCGCTCCGTCGACATGCCGACCGACTCGGGTTCGGCAACCGGAATCTCCGCACCGCAGACTGCGATTGCCGAGAATCCCCACAAGGCACCAAGCCACGCTCTTAAACGCATAGTAGTCCTCCCGTGAACAGTGGCAGGATTCGGGGGCGTGTGCGGTTTGTCAACTGCAAATGAACGCAAGCCCGTTAGAGCCTTGATCCCCTGTTAACGGTGCGGCAGTAGGGGATTTGTCAGGTTGAAGGGTCTTTTGTTACGGAAGAGACGGTCCCGGGGCTGCGCCGCCGCTGCCGGGGCGGCAGAAACGGTCGTGGACAGGTCTTCGGC
>JAPOYW010000654.1 GCA_026706425.1 Gammaproteobacteria bacterium | reverse complement strand
GTGGAGAACAGGAAGATCGTATTGTCCTCGATGCCGCACTCCGCAATCGCGTCCCGCACCCGACCGACGCAGTCGTCGATCAGGGTGACATCGCCGTAGTACTTCGCGACGACCTTCTGCCACCAGGACCAGTCCTTGTCCTCGAGATGCCACTCGCGGTGCTTGCGCAGGTGCGCGGCAGGCTTCCCCTCGAAGGTCTCGTCGAAGTTCGGCCACGGCGGAATGGACTCCGGGTCGTACATGGAGGCGTAGGGTTCCGGGACAATATTGGGGAAATGCGGCGCGACCCCGTCTATGCGAAGGAAGAACGGCTGATCGCCGTCGGCTCTCTCGCGCAGCATTTCGAGGCCGACATCGGTCAGTTGCCAGGTCTTGCCGTCTTCCTTGGGATGGGGATTCGTGCCAGCGACCGCGAATTTTCCCCCGGGGAATTCGATGACCGTTTCGTCGCCGGGAACGGATCCCCTAGCGGCACGTCCGTGCCTGTAGCGGTCGAAACCGAATTCCGTCGGGCCCAAGTCCTGGTGCACATGCCACTTGCCGGCGTAGTCCAGTACGTATCCCGCCGCCTTCAATCGGCTGGAGAAGGTGGGCGTGTCGAGCGCAAGTCCCCGGCACCAGGCGGGTGCGATGTGGGTGTTGATCATCACGCCGTGGTTGTGCGGGTAGAGTCCCGACATCAGGGAGGCCCGGGACGGCGAACACACCGGACTCACCGTATAGGCCTGGTCGAATCGCGTTCCCTCGGCGGCGAGACGATCCAGGTTCGGTGTCTTGCAGATCCCGTTCCCGTAGCAGCCCAACGCTGCTCGTCTTAGCTGGTCGGTCATGAACAGGACGATATTGGGGGGCATATCACCACCGCATCGGCGTGCGCCGGTTGCATCACGGCAGTAGGATACCGTGAAGTCGGCATGCAGGGCTTCGGCATGGCCAAGTTGATCGTCGCGTTCGTCATTGGGCTCGGCCTTGGGGCGGGTGTCGTTGTATTGGTCATGAATCTCACGGGAGCACCGGAACCCCTCTCCCCCGCGCCCCCGACCATCGAGACATCGCCGAACGCTGCGTCGGCAACTCGACCCCAAGCACCTAGCTCGCAGCCCAAATCATTGGCCGCCATCCAATCCCTGCCAAGCGAGTTCGAACGAAGCGCAGCACTCTACACCCGGCTGCAATCGGCCGACATGGGCACGTTGGAGATCCTGCTCGACGAGGCAGAGGAGCTTACCGACCCCGGACGCTTCAAAGAGGTCATCTACTCCCGGTACGTTCAGCTCGACCCTCGAGCGGCCTTGGATCGTCTTCGCGGCGAAGAAGGCGACCAACAGACTCTGGTCCGGACCACCGTTTCGGCTGTCGCAAGCCTCGATCTCGACGCGGCCCTGGCCTTCCTCGACACATTCGACAAGCCACTGCAATCGGTCAGGGACATTCTCGGTTTGGATGGTCTGAGCGATGCTCGCAAGGAGGAAGTCGCTACGCGATTCGGGCTCGAACCACACTTGCGGCGACTCCAAGGGATCAGCCTAGCCAAGAGTGACGCTGCCGGGGCTTGGCAAACGGCATTGGCGATCGAAAAAAACGCCGAAAGGCTCGAGATGATGCATAGCGTTGCCAATACCTGGTTCGAAACCGACCCTTCGGCTGCGCTTTCAGCCCTCGCATCCGTAGACACGCAGCAAACGGGTTCCTGGAAAGCACAGCTGTTGCGTCGTTGGGTGAATCAAGACCCGGATGCCGCACTGAAATGGGCGATCGAACAGCCAGGGTCGGACCAACGCGATCCGCTCAGGCTAGTCGCTGGAGTAGTCGCAAGGCACTCGCCGCAGGCAATGTTCGAACTCGCCGAGACACTCGAACCCGGTCGCCGGGACATGGTCGCCGAGATGGTGCTTCACGCCTGGGGACGTGCCGACCCCGTGGCAGCCCTCGACGGGCTCGCGGTGATAGACAGCGCCCAACTTCGGAACAGGGTTGCAGCCTCGATCGTCCGCTCCTGGGCAAACGACGATCCCCGGGCCGCTTTCGATTGGGTTCGGACCGAAGCGCCATCCCCTATGCGCTCGTCGATGCTCTCATCGACGTTGGGCAATCTCGGCAAGTCGGACCCGTTGCGGGCCCTGTCCTTGGCCGACGAACTCGACGGCACTGTCCGTTCGACAGCCATCGAGCAGGTTCTCCGCGTTTGGGGGAGAGAGGATCCGCGCAGCGCGGCATTGTCGACCGTCGCCGCGGACGGAACTGCAGGTGGCGAATGGCACCACCACGGCGGTGACCACACCTCCACGAAGTATTCCCCCCTGAACCAGATCGATGCCGGGAACTTCTCGAACCTCGAAGTCGCCTGGCGGTGGAAATCCGCCGACCAGTACATCCCGTACGGCGACCGCGGACGCTACTACACCGGCCACTACCGGGC
>JAPOYW010000374.1 GCA_026706425.1 Gammaproteobacteria bacterium | reverse complement strand
CGACGATTCGGGGCGTGCGCACGTCCCGGGGCGACAGCGAGCGCAGGCAGGCGGCGAGCTCCGACGGGTAGTCGTCAACCGGATGAATCGCGTAGTGCTCGAAGAGTTCGGGGAAGATCCGCTTCATCACGGCGCGGTTTTCCAGCATGTAGGACACGCCGCTCGGCACCCGGAGGTTGTCCTCCAGCACGTACAGCGAACCGTCGGCGTCGCGTACCAGGTCGGAACCGCAGACATTGGACCAGACGCCGTGGGGCGGGTCGATCCCGGCGCAGCGCGACCGGTACTCCCGGGATTTCATGACGTAGTGCTCCGGCACCACGCCGTCGCGGAGCGAACGCCGGTGGTGGTAGACGTCGTCGATGAAGGCGTTCAACGCCCGCACGCGTTGTTTGAGTCCGCGGGCGATCTCGTCCCATTCGCGCTTGAGGATCAGGCGTGGAACGATGTCGAACGGCCATTCGCGGTCGATATTCGTGCCTTCGTGGTAGACCGAGAAGGTGATGCCCATGGACCGGATGGCCAGGTCGGCCGCGGTCTTGCGTTCCAGGAGTTCCTCGTCGGATAGCTTCGCGAGCGCTTGGACAAGCTCGCCGGCCCCCGCTCGTGCGCGGCCGCTCGGCAGGACCAGTTCGTCGTGGAAGCCCGTCGATTGGTAGGCGCGCCAGTCGATGGTCATGGCGTCGCCGAAACGAGTTCGTGTACGAACCGGAGCTTTCCCACCACCGCTTCGGCCAACGAAAACGGGTAGGCGTCGTCAAGGCCCATGCTGCGGTTGAGGTCGTTCATGGCCGGCGTCAGGGCACGCCATTGGTCGATCATCTCGTCGAATGGCAACCCGAGGGTCGGGTCGGCGAATCGAACGCCGCGGACGGCGAGTTCGTCGTCGGCTGCGGTTTGCAGCGTATCGACCATGTGCAGATAGTGCCCCCAGCATTCCGCGAAGTCTTCCAGCGGGTGGCTCGCAGCGTAGGCGACCACGTAGTCGTCCTGCCAGCCCGGCGGCGGCCCATCCCGGTAGTACGCATCCAGGCTGTCCCGGTAGGGTTGGCGCTCATCGCCGAACCGGGCGCGGAATTCGTCGAGCGCGTCGCCGTGGGCGAGGAGTCGCTGCCAGTAGTAGTGCCCGGATTCGTGCCGGAAATGACCGAGCAGGGTTCGGTAGGACTCGTTCATCGCGAGACGCATCTCTTCGCGAAGGACCGGATCCGCCTCGAGCAGGTTGATGGTGATTTCGCCCTGGGCATGTCCGGTGGTGACTTCGTCGTGGGCGTCGAGGGTCGGATGGGCCTCGTCCAGCCGGGCGTCGGCAAGAATGCGAAACGCCAGACCGTCCGTCCGCTCGGCGCGACCCTCCACGGGCAGTCCCAGGCTCATCAACGTGAACAGGAGCCGTCGCTTGGCCTTCTCCACCTCGTGGTAGAGGCGTACGCGGCGCGCCTCGGAGAGGTCGGGGATGACGTCGTTCAGGGCGCAGGCGGTGCAGAAGCCGTCCCAGTCGGCGCTGGCGAGCCAGTTGCAGGTGCCGGGATAGGCATGATGCGCACAGCGATCATCCGATGCCTCGACGACTCGCAACGTCAACGTCGCGGGGTCGAACACCAATTCCCGCCCGCACCCTAGGCAGCGGTCGTTCTCGAAGTAGACGCGGTTACCGCAGCTACACCGGAAAGACCGCACGTTCGCTCCCCGATACGCGATCCGGGTCAGGATCCGTTGGTTATTGCCTCCAGCACCTTCGGCGGCGACAGGGGCAGTTCGGTCATGCGGACGCCCACCGCGTGGCTGACGGCATTGCCGACCGCCGCCAGGGGCGCGACGATGGGTGTTTCCCCGCAGCCCCGAACGCCGTAGGGGTGGTTCGGATTGGGCACCTCGACGATCTCGGTGTCGATCATGGGGAGATCCGAAGCGACGGGTACGCGGTAGTCCAGAAAGCCCGGGTTGTCCAGCACGCCGTTGTCGTCGTAGATGTACTCCTCGTTCAATGCCCAGCCGATGCCCTGGGCGGCGCCGCCCTGCATCTGCCCCTCCACGTAGTCGGGATGGATGGCGGTGCCGGCATCCTGGATGGCGGTGAAGCTAGTCACCGTGGCGCGGCCCGTCTCGCGATCGACATGGACGTCCGCCATATTGACGGAGAAAGCCGGACCCGGGCCCTGGGCGGTCAACGACGCGCGGCCGGAAATGGGGCCGCCGGTGCGAGCGGCGGTTCTCGCCAGTTCGGTCAGTGAGAGCGGCTCCGCTTCGACGTTGACGCCGGCCGCGGGTCGCGCCTCGCCATCGGACCATTCCACCTGGTCGGGTTCGATGCCCCAGGTTGCCGCCGCCCGGGCCTTGAGTTGGCGAATCACGTCCTCGCAGGCGCGGATCACCGCGAGCCCGGTGGCAAAGGTGGTTCGGCTGCCGCCCGTGGTCG
>JAPOYW010000205.1 GCA_026706425.1 Gammaproteobacteria bacterium | reverse complement strand
GCGGCACAGAGGGCAGCCATCGGTCGGGATAGCATGGAACGGGCGCAGCGTCGCCTTGATGACCTTGCGGACGTAAACAAGAAGGTCGAAAGGGCATGCGCCGCACGCCTCGATGGACTCACGAAGCTGCAGGACGAGGCTGCGGACGAGCTTTCCGGCATGAATGAATTACAGCGGGAGATCGAGGCCCTTGCGCCACAGCGCAAGGAACTTGCCGACCAGTTGAACGCGCTCCGGGCGGTTCGAATGCCCAGCGACGTCAGAGTATTGGCGTCGGATGTGCTCGCGGCAACGCAGGCCGTCCAAGGCGCGGAACAGGCGCGGGCTCTAGCGAGCGCGGAGTGGGAAAGCGCCGAGGAGAGTCGTTCAGCGTTCGGCGACAAGGGCATGCTGGAGGAAGCGCGGCGGCTCTACGGTGATCTGAATGACCTTGAACGCAAACTCTCGGCAGCGACCAAGAGGGTGTCGCAAGCTCGCGACAACGACGATGAACACCAGGCCGCTCTGAATTTGGCGTCGAGCGCGGCGGCGTCGGCGCGGCAAACATTGGAGGCTGCGCGTCGCACCCACGCTGCCCATGAACTGCGGGGCCACCTCGTCGCCGGCGAATCGTGTCCCGTCTGCCGCCAGTTGGTTGAAGAGTTGCCGGTCGACCAAAAGCCTGCGGCCCTCGTCGACCTTGAGGATGCAGAACGGGAGGCTAACGAAACGCTGGAGGCCGCCCGTCGAGAACAGGAGATCTCCGCAAAGCAGCTCGGCGGAGCGATGGCGCACGAGTCGAGATTCGATGCCGATTTCCGGGAGACGTCGAGACGGCTCGAGGGTTCGCTCACCTTGGAGGTCATCGTAAACCAGCTAGAGCAGATCGCCAACGCCGACGAGGAGTCTCGTGAAGCGAAGCAGCGACTCGACGAAAGCTCGCAGGCTTTGATCGATGCCCAACGAGAGCAACAGGCGGTTCAAGTGCGCGAGAGGGCGGCTTGGACCGCCTTCCACGCGGCCCGAGACAAGCTGTCGGCGCTTGCGCCGGCGTCCGCAAAGACCGATGACCTGGCGGGATCGTGGGTGGTACTCCAACAATGGGCCTCCAAGTCGATCCCGTGTCTGGCCAAAACGGACGACGGGCTGCGGGAACAGTCCGAGCGGCTTGGAACCGAGCTGGAATCCCGCGCAAGCCGCCTCGCAGCTCGCTTCGAAGAGCACGTAGTTGTCTTCGACGACGATCCCATGCGGAGTCTGCAGGATGCGGTTACGAAGGCAGGTGTCGCGCTAGCGACCGTGCAAGCGAATCGTAAGGAAAAGAAGGAGCTTCGCAACGAGATCAAGAGCAGCAAGTTGGAGGTCGATGTCGCGGAGACGTTGGCGGTCCACCTGCGGGCGAATGGTTTCGAAAGGTGGTTGCTAAACGAGGCGTTCGGTCGGCTGGCCACCAGGGCCAGCAAGCTACTGCTGGAACTCTCGAGCGGACAATATGCGTTCGGGCACAACGAGAAGCTCGAATTCGAGGTTGTCGACCACGCCAACGCCGGCGAGGCACGCTCGGCGAAAACGCTCTCGGGCGGCGAGACCTTCCTGGCTTCGCTGTCGTTAGCGCTGGCGCTCGCCGATGAAGTGGCGGATCTCGCGACCGAGGGTACCGCGCGGCTGGAGTCCATATTCCTCGACGAAGGCTTCGGCACCCTCGATCCCGACACGCTCGACATCGTGGCGACCGCAATCGAGGAACTCGGTGCCCGCGGCCGCATGGTGGGCGTCGTCACCCACGTGCCCGACCTGGCGCAGCGTATCCCCGTCCAGTTCAAGGTCTCCAAGGCATCGGGAAGCGCGAGCGTCGAACGCATTGAGACGTAGCCGTGCCCCAGAAGGTCGCCATCGAAAGCTGGGACCCCGATTACGGTGTCCCGTCGACGGAGCAAGCCGAGGAGGCCGACGTCGAGATCGACGTTGGCGTCGAAGTTCCCGAGCAGCGGTGGGCGCCGATACCCGCGCAAACCGAACAACGCCCCGAGGCACTTCTGTTCATCGACGGAGTACGCCGCATCGATGCCAACGCCTGGCTCGAAGACGGTCGGAGCCCCGTACGCCAAGGCATGTTCGCGTCGTTCGCAGCCGGTGCCGTGCGCGTTGTTGAACAAGCGCATGTGGATCGGGTAGAGGTCAGGCGGGCGCTGTTTGCACCCGGCAATCCCGACGCGTTTGTCACACGCGCGGGCACCTACGAGCCTTTCGGCGTCGCGACGCCGGGTGCGGATGCGTTGTCCTCGGCGCTGCAGGAGCGTCTCGGCGACTTGGAGGTCGACGTCGCGGCTTGCGTTGCGGACAACGCCGGTCTCGTGGTTGTCGATGGACCGCTCTACAGGCGCCAGCACTTGCCGCACACCATCGGCTACGTCAAGACGCACCGGGTGCGGTACCTCAAAGG
>JAPOYW010000134.1 GCA_026706425.1 Gammaproteobacteria bacterium | reverse complement strand
GAGACGTCCACCAAGGTCTTCATCCTGGAAGTCATGGGTCGCCATGCGGGCTGGATTGCGGCGGCGGGCGGCCTTGCGAAGACTGGTCGCGACGGTGCACCGCACGTGATCGTCCTGCCGGAGGTGCCCTTCGACGAAAAGCGCTTCCTTGACAAGACCCGCGATGCCGTCGAACGCGTGGGGTATTGCGTCATCGTGGTTTCGGAGGGTGCTCGTTACGCGGACGGGCGCCTCCTAGCCGATTCGGGCCGGACAGATGCGTTCGGACATGCCCAGTTGGGCGGGGTGGCGCCGATGATGGCGGAGTTGGTCCGTGCACGCCTCGGCTTCAAGTTCCACTGGGCCGTCGCCGACTATCTCCAGCGGGCGGCTCGGCACGTTGCGTCCGCGACCGATGTGGAGCAAGCCTATGCCGTGGGGCGGCACGCGGTGGAACTCGCGCTCGCGGGCAAGGACTCGGTGATGGCGACGATCGTCCGCACGTCCGACGCCCCCTACCGCTGGGAACTCGGCGATGCGCCGCTTGAGCGTGTCGCGAACGTCGAACGCAAGATGCCGAAGTCCTTCATCAGCCGCGACGGCTTCGGCATCACCGCGGCGGCGCGTCGCTATCTCGAACCGCTCATTGCCGGAGAGGATTATCCGCCCTACGTTACCGGGCTCCCGGACTACGTGGGATTCGCCGGCACGACCGAGCCGAAGAAACTCGACGCGTTCGCGACCTGACGCAAACGTTCAGGGGAAGTTCAGATTGCTGGACACACACTCCCGCGTTTGTCTTGGCCGAGGCTAACCCGGTGTCAGCACTGAATCTGCGGATCGCCGCCGTGATCGCTGCCGTCGCCCAGGGCGGTGTCGCCGAATTGGCGTACGACAATCATCGGATCGACCTGGGCGAGTCGATCTCCCAAACCGTTGTCCACGGTCGCCTGACCGGCGGCGGCGCCGACGATCTCGTCGTCTTCACCCACGACGAACGGGAGCGGCAAATGGCCGTCTACGCCTACGACGGCGGCACCTGGTCTCGCGTCCATTTGGCGGACGTGCCGAGCGACTTGATCTTCGTCGACATGATGAACCTGGGCGGCCGAGACCGGCTGTTGGCGATACGCCGCGAGGGCGTCGACTGGATCGATCCGGAGACCTGGACTTTGAGGCCGTGGCTCGCCGCCGCGTCGATGTACAAGGTGGCGCCACCGGACGTTCGCGAACTGGACATCGCGCTGGACTTGAACGGCGACGGGCTGGACGACATCGCCCTGCCGGGCTTCGACGGCTACACCGTTTGGACCCAGCGATCGGACGGAAGCCTGACCGAGCCGGTCGAACTCGCGGCGCCACCCACCACCCGCACCGGCTTTCGGTCGTCGGCCTACCGGGCGCGGGAGATCTATCGCTTCGACTTCGACGGCGATGGCCGCGGCGATCTGGCGTTCTGGAATCAGCTTCAACATGAACTTCTACCTGATGGGGGAGGGCGGCTACGCCGAACAGCCGAACGTGCAGCGGCGGGTGAAACTCCGGCTCGACCTCGGCTCGGGACGCGTGGCGGGGAATTGGGTGTCGGTGGGCGATCTAACCGGGGACGGCGTTAGGGATCTTCTCGTACAGGCGGACGCGACCCGGGTTGACGTCTACCCGGGCACGGGCGATGCAGGTCTTTTCGCGAAACGGCCAATCGAGGTCGCCGTCGACCTGTCCGACCAGGGCAGCGTTCGCCTTGCGGACCTGAATGGCGACGGCAGAGACGACATGTTCATGACGCATCGCCTCCCGGATAGCGAGTCGCGTCAGTTGGCCATTGCGCTCAGTCGGGGCGCTGCGATGCGCAGCGAGTAGACCGTCACCTGCCGGCCTGCGTCAGGACAACGCGCCTATCCGCCCGCGCCAGAACGCGTTCATCGTGCGAGGCCGCGACTATCGTCGCCCCGGTCGCCCGCAGGTTGTCGAGGACTCGCCCTTGCAGTTCGTCGTTGAGGTGCGCGGTGCCTTCGTCGAGGAGGACGATGGCCGGTTCCCTGTAGACAGCCCGGGCGATCATCACGCGCTGTCGCTGTCCACCCGAAAGAGTGGAGCCCATGTGCCCCACCAGGGTCATGTACTGCATCGGGAGGCGTTGAATCTCGTCGTGCAGACACGCCAGCTCGGCTGCGGCTTCGACCCGGTCGAAGTCCACGTCTTCCGTACCGACGGCGATGTTCTCGACGAGGTTGCCGGAGAACAGGTCGTCGTCCTGCATGACGACGCCCAGTTTCCGTCGATAGTGCCGCGCGTCGAGACTGGCGAGTTCCACGCCATCGACTAGGATCGTGCCCGCCTGCGGTGCCGTGAGGCGGCAAAGCAGCTTGATGAGCGTGGACTTGCCGCAGCCCGACGCCCCTTCGATCGCCACGAACTCGCCGGGCGAAACCTCGAGGATTTCGACCTCGAGG
>JAPOYW010000258.1 GCA_026706425.1 Gammaproteobacteria bacterium | reverse complement strand
CGCAGGTGCGTCCAGTGACCCACCCATTCTCCCACACAAGCCTTGCCCGCCGCGCCTCTCCGGCGTTGCCGCCCAATCCTTATCAGGGGATCAGGGATGCAAAACGCCTCGTCTGTGTCGGGCCCGGCGTCGTTGGATTAAGATTGGCCCGGCAGTCAGTGGCCTCGGCAGTAAACCACCATGGGGACCCCATCCAGCCAACCACGTCCGAGCGACAGCACGTCCGCGGCACGGCGGCATGTCCGTTGCAGGACCGTGATGGTTGGCCTGTGCGTGGCTGCCACCTTGGCCGTGTTGGCGGGCGTTTTCCTCGTGTACCCGGACGGCGACGGCAACGCCGCACGCTCGCACAAGCAGCGCCTACTGGACGCGGCCATGGACAGAATCCGCGTCGTCGGTGCCCGCAAACCATTCCAACCAGCCACGAGCGGCCCTCGCCTCGCTGGCGCTAGCCAGGCCGACAGACCCGGAATGTTCTCGGTGCCCGAACCCCCGGACGATTTCACGTTCGCTTCCTTCAACGGCGAGATGACCAAGGATTCAACATGAACGCCACGCTCGCCATCACCGCCAAGGGACAGATCACGCTCCCCAAGGAGATTCTCGCACACCTCGGCGCGAGACCCGGTGATCGGCTCGTCGTCGAAATGCTATAGGGCGGCCGGCTGCAGATCCAACCCAAGCGCACCAAGGCCGCAGCGTCCATCGTCGGACTGCTGGCCCGACCGGATCAAAAGCGTCTCTCGATCAGGGAAGTCAGGGACGAGTCCGCAGCCGGTTGGGCGGGCGAGCGTTGAGGATCACTGCCGACGCGAACCTACGCCCCGGCTCCGCGCACGGGACTCATTCCCGGCGATAGTCGAACACGCACGAAGCACCCAGAATCTCCCGAAACCAGAGCGTGGCGTTTGCGCCGTGCGCGTCCGTAAGGCGCACCGGCTCATTGAGCGTGAAGTGGACAGGCTGGGCTTCGCCATCGTTGACGGCAATGTTGTCGGCGTAGAGATACGTGCGGTCGTGAGCATCGAGGATTGGGTTCAGCCGCCCCTGGATGCCTTCCAAACGCCCCGTGCGATCGGCGATGATCTGGGATCCCCCGCTCGGCGACGGGCGCATGCCGATTGCCAATGGCTCGTCCTCCGGAAGGCGTTCGCGTTCTACGTGCGCGGCAAAACCGTCGGCCGCGAACATTATGGTCATCGGCAACGGGGCATGGAGCACGATTTCGCCGCGGCCGAAGGCGTCGGTTCTAACTTGGCGACTCGTCCTGTTGTGATACACCATCAACACGTCGACTCCCGCCAGCGGCGCCCCGGTGTCGCCGTGCGTCGCCGCCACGGCGAATGCAACGCCGTCGGCCACGGGCGGACGCGCCGCAGGCAAGACCACCTTCAGTTCCCGCTCGCCGATCACCTCGAATCTCGCCCGCCGCCCCGACAGCGCGAAGGTCTCGTCCTCGATCACACCGATGCCCTCGCCGCGCCGTTCGACGAAAAACGGCCGCCCGCCAGCACCGGGCACATCGTCCGCAGGGCATTGGCCGAGCCGGGACGCGATCAATTCGTTGCGAGTGAACCGGCTGGTGCGCAGGTCTGCGGTGGTCATGGAGTTGCACAGGCCGCCGGGCGAGTAGATCTCCAGCCGGTCGTCGAACATGAACAGGCGTATTCGCGAACCAGATACCGCATAGTCCCGATGCACCACCGCGTTGACAACGGCCTCGAAGACCGCGCGTTCGCTGAACTGAGGCACGTCCACGCGCCCCGGATCCTTGTATGCGGCAAGGCGACGGTTGCGGATCACGAAGTGCAGCGCCTCGCGGATCTGTTGGTCCAGCGGCCCGGTGATGTCGCGGACGTCCAACTGGCGGCTGGCGTCCGGTTGCTCGCCTGCATAGCACACCGCCTGGATCCATGCGTTGGGCAGCCATTCGCTAGGGTCGTCGGATGCCAGCAGGACGCCGGCCACCGTGGCCCGCGCCGTCCCGCTCGCGTCGTCCTTCACGAACTTGAGCTTCGCCAACGCGACATCGTCGGGATCGTTGACCCGCGAACTCAGATAGCGTCGCCACAGACGAGGTTGCAGACTGGCGACGCCGGTCCGTTGAACCACCTGCGTGTCGGTCGAAGCCACATCGGATTGGCCACGCAGGAACGATACCCGCCGTATGTCAGCCGAGTCCATCTGCCGCCTCGAGTCGCCGCGCCGTCGCAGGTGGCCCCCGGGCGAACGATGCACCGTGAAGCCCTCGGGCACGTCGACAACAAGCGCGCCGCCTTCGCCCGGTTCTGGAACCGCCACGCGGAACACCCGGTAGTTGACAGGTGGCTTGATGCTGTCGGTACATATCTCGCCGACCATCGACACCAGCGCATCCAGTTGCTCGGGATCGCGCCCTTGCGGTCGCCGGTCGCCCGACACCCCCACCGCGCCCCGCCC
>JAPOYW010000193.1 GCA_026706425.1 Gammaproteobacteria bacterium | reverse complement strand
TTTAGCGTGGTCTTCCTAGCCTGGGAGATTGCCCGCAACCGTCCGGAATCGCTGACGCATCGGCTGCCGGTGGTGGTGTCGGTGGCGTTCGGGCTTCTGCACGGGTTCGGCTTCGCGACCGTGCTGCGCGAAGTCGGGCTGCCGTCCACCGAACTGCCCATCGCGCTGCTGTTCTTCAATATCGGGGTCGAGGTTGGCCAGATCCTGTTCGTGGCGGCGCTGTTTGCTGGCTACGCGCTATTGCGTGTCCTGGTGCGGCAATCGACGGACGAGAACGGGCGCTACGCGCTACGCCTCGCTGTTCCGGCCAGCTACGTGATCGGCACGGTGGCGAGTTTCTGGATGATCGAACGCATCGCTGGCTTTTGGGGCTGACGAGTACCAATTCAACCAAAGTTACCCCGGGTTAGCGAAAACGGATAACTTCACGCGCCTGCAAGGTGCGCGTTCGTCACGGATTCGCAACCGAAACGGCGATAATCGGTTCGACCAAGTAGGCCAAGCTGGGACAGACCAAAGTGGAAATCGCGGAAATCGAGCCGGCGGCTCGGCTCAAGACCTTGGTCGCTGACGATCCGGACGCAATCGACCGCTACTTGGCGACGCTCTCCGGTGCGGACGTGGTGCGGGCCATGTTCCGCCTCGAGTCGGAGGAACGCCACGCCATCCTGGTGGCGGTGGAGCCGGAAACGGCGGCGGAGTTCATCGAGGACGTGCCCGACGAGGTCGCCGCCGACCTGATCGAGGCGCTGCCGGTGGCGGAGGCGGCGTCCATCGTCACCGCGTTGCGGAGCCACGAACGGGCGGACGTGCTCGCCGAGGTCGAAGACGAGGACATGGATCGCATTCTCGGTGCGATGGCCCCGGAGTCGGCCCGGGAAGCCCGTGAGCTTTTGAGCTACCCACCCGAGTCGGCGGGTGGCCTGATGGTGCGCCAGTACTTGGCGTTTCCGGCATCCGCCACCGCCCGGGAGGTGTTGATGGAATTGACTTCCGGTGTCCGCGATCTCTCCCGTTGCCTGCTCCAGTACGCCTACGTCGTCGAATCGGACGGGTTTCTCGCGGGCGTGGTGCGTACCCGCAACCTCGTAGCGGCACCGCCCGCGGCGACGATCGGTTCGCTGATGAACCGTCCTACGGCTGTCAACGCCGAGGCCGATTTGGCAACGGTCGATGCCTGTCTCGAGGAATCGGAGGTGCTGTCGTTGCCGGTGACCGACGATGCCGGCCGGATGCTCGGCGTCGTCGAGCGCGAACACGTCGACGACGCCCTGGTCGAGCGCGCCACCGACGACCACCTGAAGTCCCAGGGCATCGTGGGCGGCGAGGAGTTGCGCAGCATGCCGCTGGCCGAGCGTTCGGGACGGCGATTGTCGTGGCTGTCCATCAACATCGTCCTGAACATGATCTCGGTGAGCGTGATCGCGTTGTTCGAGGAGACGCTCGCGGCGGTGATCGCGCTCGCCGTGTTCCTGCCCATCGTGTCGGACATGAGCGGCTGTTCAGGCAACCAGGCGGTGGCGGTCAGCATGCGGGAGTTGACGCTGGGCGTGGTGAGCCCGCGCGATGCGCTCCGGGTCTGGTGGCAGGAAGCCAAGGTGGGCGTCTTGAACGGCCTTGCGCTCGGTTTGCTGCTGGGCATTGCGGCGTGGTTGTGGAAGGGCAACCCCGCCTTGGGTGCGGTTGTAGCCGGCGCGCTGGCCATCAACACCGTGGTCGCGGTCTCCATCGGCGGCACCGTGCCGTTGTTGCTGAAACGCCTAGGCGCCGATCCCGCGGTGGCGTCGGGCCCGGTGTTGACCACGGTCACCGATATGTGCGGATTCTTCCTGGTGCTGGGGATCGCGACGCTGGCATTGGGGTGGCTTTAACGACGCACCTACGCCATCCTGTACGTTGCCGCAAAGTCCCGCACCTCGCTGATCGTCAATACACGATGCACGGTCGCGCCGTTCCAGCAATACCGGTATAGGGTGTCACGAGTTGGAACCGACACGGCGTTTGGCTGGAATGCGCCGATGCATTCGCCTCCCTGGCGCCTAGTACTGGGGTACAAGAACCCCCAGGCACCCGCACGTCGACGTTCGCGACCGTATGCCTGGCAGACGGGCCAGGTCTCGAGCGACGTTTGGTGAAGATGCGCGAAGGCGGTGCCCCGCAAATCTTCCAGCGGTTTGTCGACCACGCCCACGTAGCTTTGCATGTCGAATTCTATGGGGGCCTCGTGGGTAGCCCGAAGGTGTCGCTCCGAGTGGATCACTGTCTCCGCAATGGCGGTATCTCTGTCGAGACCCGCATAGAGCATTCCGTAGGAGCCGTCGCTGAACCGACTGGGTTGGCCTAGTGCGGCAAAGGGAGCCATTCGCACCGCCGCCCCGGATTGCCGACGAGGCGGCTGTGGGGAAGGCGAAAGGCGCGCTGGAGAGACGAGTATGTCGTCGGCTATCGCCGCGACCTCCCGGGCTGCCTCGCGATCTTCGGGACTCGAGAACATCTCCGTTAGTGGCGCCTTGTCGGTGTTGACACGAACGATCCGAGTCCATCGGCGATGAATGACTCCCAGATCGGGGGGCGGCGCCGGTTGCTCAGGCATTCCAACTACAAGCTATATGAGCTGCAGTTCGTCGTGTAACAATCACTGGATGGCTGCCCGTGGCTGAATCGACATGACCAATATCTCTCGACGTACCGTGATCGCCATGTCCGGCAAGATGTTGCTGGCGCTTGCCGCCTCAGGGGCCGTTGCCCGCGCCGCCTTGGCCGGGGAATCGGAGTCCGTGAGTTGGGAACGCTTTCTCGAGTTGTGCCACGAGCTATCGAGATCGCAGTTTGCCCCGAACTGGAACCAGGACACCTATACGAGGGAAATCGAGGGGCTTGTGCGACGGTTGAAGCTGGATGACCGCAAGATCGTCGAGTACATCGATCGCTACAGGAACCTGAACCTGCACTTCCCCGAGATCCGCAGGATGTACCACGAGCGTCAGTTCCAGGTTTCGCTGCTGGACTTCGAGCCCGGCGAAGAGATCCCTCTGCACGATCATCCGGACATGACCGGCGTGGTCTATTGCACGACGGGTTGGATCGTTGTCGACCACTACGACAAGCTGCAACAGACCGCCGAGAACGGCAATCCCCTGCTGAGATTCGAGCGTCATCTCGAGATGGCCCCTGGAGACACCGCCACGCTCACCGCGACGAGAGGCAACATCCACATGCTAAGTGCGCTGCAATTCACCCGCATGATCGATGTGTTCACCCCGCCCTACGACCGCGACCGCGTGAGACGATCGAGGTACTACGCCATGGACTCGACCCCCTACCTAGGTCGCGATGGCGTATTCGAAGCCGAGGCGTCTGTCAGCCCCCGTTGACGACACAAGGCGCGTGAAGTAAACAGGAAGGCGATGACCTATTGCCTGGCGATCCGCGTCGACGAGGGCTTGGTGTTCGCGTCGGACTCGCGTACCAACGCCGGGGCGGACCACATCAGCACCCACAGCAAGATGCACCGCTTCGGCGGCGATGGCGAGCGGACGCTGACGTTGCTGTCGTCCGGCAATCTGGCCACCAGCCAAGGCGTGGTGACGCGCATCCGGCGTGATATCCGCTCGTCCGCCCGGATCAACCTCACGAACGTGGAAGACCTGCAAGCCGCGGCCGAGTACGTGGGCGGGATCAGCACCGAGGAACAGGAGAAGCACCGCGGCGTGCGGCCGGGCGCCAACACCGAGGAGTTCGTGCCCGAGGCATCTTTCATCCTAGGGGGCCAGATCCATGGCGGCCGACCGGGCATCGAGCAGATCTATCCGGAGGGCAACTTCGTTCGTGCATCGATCTCCACGCCGTACCTGCAGATCGGCGAGGTCAAGTACGGCAAGCCGATCCTCGACCGGATCATCACCCGGCGTACGACGCTGGACGCCGCCCTCAAGTGCGCGTTGGTGTCCATGGACTCGACGATGCGCAGCAACGCGACGGTTGGGCCGCCGGTGGAATACCACGTCTACCGGACCGACACGTTCTCCCCGGGAACCCACCACCTGCTCGAGGAGGACGACGAGTACCTGCTTGGCCTGCGCAGAATGTGGGCGGAGAACATCCGCACGGCTTTCGAGAACCTGCCGAGCGCACCCGTCGCTGTGGAAGACGACACGACCGTGCAGATTCCCCGACGCCGACCATGAGATACAGGCCAAAAGGGAGCTTGGGAAGAAAATGATCAAGGCATTGGCGAGCCGCCTGGTGCGCAACGTCATGGCACGCATCGGTGCCGCCACGGCGTTGCCGTTCCGGGCGGTGTTCCCGAACGGCATGGAAATCACCGGCGGACGTGGCGAACCCGAGGTGACCATCCACATCAAATCCACGCGGGCGGCGCTTCGAACCGTCGTTTTCGGTCACATCGGTGTCCTCGAATCCTACTTCGACGGCGAGATCGACATCGAAGGCGATCTCCGCAAGATCATGGCGATCGGTTTTTCGTCGGGCTTCGACGACTCGGCCGGGTTGCTCGTCAAGATCCGCAACCGCTGGCACGGCTTGAGGTTCAACAACCGCCCGAACGCGACGCCTAAGGAGAACGCCCGGTTCCACTACGGGCTTGGGGCCGAGTTCTACTCCAAGATGTTGGACGACCCCTACCTCATGTACACCTGCGCCTACTACCAGCATCCGGAGCAGAGCATCCTCGAGGCGCAGATCGCCAAGATGGAACACGTCGCGCGCAAGGTGCGGCTCGAGCCGGGCGAGCGCGTCATCGACATGGGCTGCGGTTTCGGCGGCTTCATGTTCTATGCCGCCGAGGAGCGCGGCGTCCAGGTCACGGGAGTCAACACCACCACCGAACAGGCCAACTGGGTGAAGGCGAAGATCGCGGCAAAGGGCCTCGAGGATCAACTCACGATGCACGAGGCGGACGTTCGCGAAGGGTTCGGCGTCTACGACAAGGTGGTCTCCATCGGCGTTCTCGAGCACGCTGGGCGTCATCAACTGCGCGAGGTGATCCGGGCTCACGCCAATGCCCTCAAGCCGGGCGGACTGGGGCTCATCCACTTCATCGGCCACGTCGGGGATCGCGAAACCGACTTCTTCATCCGCAAGTACATCTTCCCGGGCGGCTGGATCCCCAGCCTGTCGAAAGCGCTCGACGCCATGGAAGCCGAGGGCCTCGAGATCCTGGATGTCGAGAACCTGCGCCGCCACTACGCGCTGACGCTGGATGCCTGGACCGAGAAGTTCGATGCCAACTGGGAGACCATCCGGGCCATGGACCCCGATCGCTTCGACGAACGATTCCTGCGCATCTGGCGCACCTACCTGATCGGCTGCGCGGAGATGTTCCGGTCGAAGGCCTCGCAGACCAATCTCTTCCAGGTTCTGTTCAGCAAGGGCAATGTCGACACCGCGTCCTACCCGATGACGTTCGAACACCTCTATGAGCAGCCCTCGGCGGGGGAGCGCGAGGGGCTTGCCCCTCGCATGGAAGAGCCCCGCCGCTCGTCCGAGGAGTCTTCGGCGCCCCGGGCGGCCGGATGATCGCCAGCGACGGCTCCCACGCCGGCAGCGACCACAACCGTCGAGCCCGGGCATTCGCGGATGCCCTGGCCCGGGCTTGTGCCCAGAACGGCACGGAACCGTCGCTCGACAAGCCGTTGTCGAACCTGTTCCGAGACCGCGCCGTCAAGGAGCGAGGGCTACCCGCCGCCGAATTGGTCCACGTGCTGGAGGTGGATGCGGGCGCGGGCTGGGCCGACGTGGAGGGCATGATCCCCTACGACGCGCTCGTGGACGTCACGTTGCGGCACGGGGTCATGCCTCGGGTCGTACCGCAACTCAAGTCCATCACGGTCGGCGGCGCGGTAGCGGGTATTGGCATCGAGGCGACGTCGTTCCGCCATGGATTGGTTCACGAAACCGTTCTCGAAATGGACGTGGCCCTTCCCGACGGCCGGATCGTCACCTGTACGCGGGACAACGAGCATGCCGGTCTCTTCGCCGGCATGCCGAACAGTTACGCCACCCTGGGCTACGCCACGCGCCTGCGCATCGAGACAATGCCGGTGCGGGACTACGTCGAGGTGCGCCACCGGCGATTCGCCGACCGTAAGGAGTTCTTCGCGGCGCTCGGTACGGCCTACGACGACGCGGACATCGACTTCCTCGACGGCGTGGCGTTCGCCGCCGCCGACCTGGTGCTGACCACCGGGCGGTTCGTCGACACGGCCGAGCGTACGAGCGACTACACATTCGAAGACATCTACTACCAGTCGTTGCGCACGCGCGAGAAGGACTACCTTTCGGTCCGGGACTACATCTGGCGGTGGGACACCGATTGGTTCTGGTGCTCCAAGAACCTGGGCGCCCAGCATCCCGTGGTTCGCCGGCTATTAGGACGCGAACGCCTAGGGTCTCGGTTCTACCAGCGGGTCATGCGCTGGAACAGCCGCTGGCGGCTCCTGGAGACCGCGGAACGGCTGGGCGGCTATCGGCGAGAGTCGGTCATCCAGGACGTCGACCTGCCCCTGGCGACGGCGCCGGAGTTCCTCGAACTGTTCATGCGCGAGATCGGCATCCTGCCGGTCTGGATCTGCCCGGTTCGGAACCGCTCGGGTGTTTCGTCGCCGTTGTTCCCGGCCCCGGCCGACCGCTATGTGAACTTCGGCTTCTGGGACACGCTGCGCTTTTGCATCGGCTACCCGGAAGGGCATTTCAACCGCATCGTGGAAGACGCCGTAACCGACTTGGGGGGCATCAAGTCGCTTTACTCGTCGTCGTTCTATCCTGAACGGGATTTCCATCGTATCTACGGTGGCGACGCGTTCCGGAAGCTGAAGGAGACGTACGATCCTCAGGGCGCACTGGGTGAGCTCTACGAGAAGTGCGTGCGTGCGCGTTGAATCCGTGGGCTACTTCCCCGGCGCGTAGTAGAACGCGATGCAGGTGAGAACCTGCCAAGCCAGGTGTCCCACGACGAACTCGTCGGTCAGTTCGCTGAGCCATTCAACGCCGACCGCCGCGCCGCCGAGGCCCCCGGCCGTGCAGAGCGCGGCGAACGAAACGCCCGAGAAGCGTAGCGTCCCCAACGTCATAGCCAGGCATCCCAGGCCCGCAGCGGTCGCCACGCCGGCCAGCGCCGTGGTCGCAACGTCGCTGTCCAAGGGGCTGGCGTATATCGTGAAGTTCACGCCGATCCAGTAGCTGACCGCCCCGGCCAACGCGAACATGGCCGCGCGGGCACCCCTCGACGTGGTCGGAATGTACCGGTACAGGACCAGGGCGGCGTATATGGATCCCGTGGCCCACATGGCCAACCATTCGGGCAGGTCTCCCCACGCTCCGGGCAATGGCGTCGCCCCGTCGCCGCCTGTCGCGTCGAACAAGATGTACCAAGCCGCTGTCGACACGACCGCGAGAAGCACGCACTGATCTAGTCCGGCGCGTTCCAGCGTTCCGACGTAACGGTCGAGCATTCCGGAGCCGTGCGTTTGATCAGGCACCCAATCTGCGCCAAGTACATGGTCAAGTCAACGTGCGAGCCGACCCCTGTCCCCCCTGTCCGTGCTTCAGCCGCCGCGAGACCGACAGACTGCTAGAATCCGCTGACTCCGCTGCTGGGTTAGGTATGGACAACCCGTCGATATTCGAAGTCGAACTGCCGAGGTTTCAGGACGATGTCGTCGAACGGTCCAGGCAGGTACCGGTCGTGCTGCTGTTCTGGACGGACCAGGTGCCACCCGCCGCGGAAACCAAGGCGGCGTTGGAACGACTGGCGCACCAGTACCAGGGCAAGTTCGCGCTGGCGCTTTCGGACGTCGCGAAGGACCAGACGCTGGCCCAGCAACTGCGCGTGCAGGGCATTCCCAGCATTCGCGTGGTGAAGGACGGTCAGCTTGCCGAGCAGATGGAGGGACCCCAGGGCGAGAGTGTCCTGCGTCAACTGATCGACCGCCTAACCACCTCGCCCGCCGACGCGCTCAAGTCGCAGCTTGGCCACTATCTCGAGATCGAGGACTACGACGGGGCCCTCGCCGTTCTCAAGGAGGCGATCGCCGCCGAGCCGAACAACGCGGGGTTCAAGGTGGAGTGGGCCGACGTGCTGTTGTTGAAGGGCGACGTCGATGGCGGCCGCACCGTGCTGGGCACGATTCCGGAGGAAGCGGACGAACGCGAACGTCCGGCAACCCGCTTGGAGATTCTCGAGGAAGCGGCGGGAATGGGAAGTCTCCGGGATGCGCTTGCGGACGCCGAGGCGGACCGCAACGACCTGGATGCGCGCTACCGGGCTGCGGTGCTGCTTGCGGCGGAACGCCGCTACGAGGACGCGTTGGAGGAGGCAATGGCCATTCTCCGGCAGGACCGCACGTTCCGCGAGGACGCCGGACGCCTGACGATGATCCGCATCATGGCGCTCATGGGGAAGGGGTCTGACGTCGCCAAACGCTACCGTCGCCGGATGTTCAATTTCCTTCATTGAACCGAAACAATTGGCCTGCGTTGTTAGCGGCCACTAACCTCACGGTTGAGTCGTTATGCACATGCGGGCGAAAGGCTATGACAGGACGGGTTGGTTTCGACCTCGTTTGTCGTTGACGAGAAATTGCGAGTTAAATGATTGAAAATAAAGAATTATTCGGCACATCGTGGCGGAAACGATCTGGTTTTGGCGAGCACCGGCGACACTGACGCCTCCGGAGGAGAGAAGTTATCCCAGAAGTTATCCACAGGCTGGATGTGAACAATGGATGCGAATCAGCACCCTGAAATCGACACGAAGATCGCGGAGTACGAGTCCCGCGGCGCGTGCCAGGCCATGCTCGGTCTGGCGGACATCGACGGCGTGCTGCGCGGCAAGTACGTGGGCTTCGAGAAGCTCAAGAGCCTGTTCCTCAAGGGCGGCGGGTTCTGCGACTGCGTATTCGGCTGGGACGTGGACGATCAGCTCTACGACGGCGGCGCGGTCACGGGCTGGCACACGGGGTTCCCGGACGCTCGCTACCGGTTGCTCGTGGCCAGCGAACGCGCCCTGCCGGAGTCGGGCGCCCCCTATTTCATCGGCGAGTTCGCGGCGGCGGGCGCCGGCGATCATCCCGTGTGTCCGCGTACGCTGTTGCGTCGTATCCTGAACCGAGCCAATCAGGCCGGATTCGTCTCGAAGGCCGGTTTCGAGTACGAACTGTTCGTGTTCGACGAGGATCCCGACAGCGTCCGCGGCAAGGGCTTCCGTAACCTGCAACCCCTGACGCCGGGCAACTTCGGCTATTCGGTCCTGCGGGCTTCGAGCAACTCCGAGATTTTCCAGGGGCTGATGGACTACTGCGCCGATTTCCGCATGCCCCTGGAGGGCCTGCACTGCGAAACGGGACCGGGCGTCTGGGAGGCCGCGCTGGCGGTGTCCGACGGCATGGAAGCGGCCGACCGGGCGACGCTGTTCAAGACCTTCTCGAAGTCCTTCTTCGCCAAGCGTGGCGCGATGGCGACATTCATGGCCAAGTGGTCCATGGACTATCCCGGCCAGAGCGGGCACTACCACTTCTCGTTGCTGGACGAGGAGGGGGCCAACGCGTTCGCCGCCGACGGACGTCCCCCGAACGTTCCGGATCGCTCCCGTTGGGCGCTTGGCGGCCTGATTCGGTACGTGCCCGAGTTCCTGCCGATGCTGGCGCCGACCGTCAACAGCTTCACCCGCCTCGTCAAGGGCGCGTGGGCGCCGACTGCGGCGACCTGGGGCATCGACAACCGGACGGCGGCGTTCCGGTTCATTCCGGGCGACGACAGGAGCCAGCACATCGAGTGTCGCGTGGGGGGGGCCGACGGCAATCCGTACCTGGTCTCGGCGGCGACCATCGGCGCGGCGATCCTGGGCATCGAACAACGGATCGAGCCGCCCGACGGCGTTTCGGGAAACGCCTACGACGTGGAAGACCGCCTCCCGGCGGAGTGGCGGTTCGCCCCGACGCTTCGGGACGCGGCGACTCGACTTGCCCAGTCGCGCGCGGCACGGGAACTATTCGGCGATGTGTTCGTCGATCACTACGTGGAAACAAGACTCTGGGAGTCCCGGGAATACGAACGCCACGTCAACGACTGGCAGCTCGCCCGCTACTTCGAGATCATCTAGGTTCCCCGATCGCCCTTCACGCCTACCCACTGGTGGCAAATGGACAAGTGCCCGAATCTGCTCCTTGACGGCTCGTGTACTCACGAGACGCGCTAGCGGCCCGTCGAGACGTTCCGTTGCGTCTAGGAGTCCTCCAGGCCGATCACGTGGATCCCGAGTGCCGCGCCCGCTTCGGCGACTACGCGGACATGTTCGCCATCGCCCTGGGCGATGCACTAGGTCCGGGCGCTTCGTTCGAGTTCTTCGACGTTCGCCGCGGCTGCTACCCCGGCCGGGTCGAGGACTGCAACGGCTACCTGATCACCGGTAGCCGGGCCAGCGTCTACGACGACGAGCCATGGATAGCCGGGCTCAAGGACTTCGTTCGGGAGTTGAACAACGCCCGGGCCAAGACGGTGGGGATCTGCTTTGGACACCAGTTGGTCGCGGCGGCCTTGGGCGGGGTTGTCCACCGGGCGGCAGTGGGCTGGGGCGTGGGCGTACATGCTTGGCAGGTCGTTCATGACGAGCCCTGGATGCGTCCCCGGCTCGGCGAGGTCCGCCTTCTGGCGAGCCATCAGGACCAGGTTGAAGCCCTGCCTCGAGGTGCCCGGTTGCTTGCCCTGAGCGACTTTTGCCCGAACGCCGCCTTCGCCGTCGAGAGTCACGTTTTCGCCCTGCAAGGACATCCCGAGTTCACCCGGGACTACGCCGGCTTCCTGATGTGCAGACGGCGCGAGGCGTTGGGCGACGCCTTCGCGCCGGGCATGAAGTCATTGGACGAGCCGACGGACGAAGCCGTCGTCGCGACGTGGATTGGCGCCTTCCTGGCGGCGTAGCTGCGCTGCCGGTGGGGACGCGGCGGACCCGTTACGCCGGGTAGTCGATCTCGTCTTGCGCGGGGAGCAGGATCCAGGCCACGAGGTAGGCCGCGATCACGACCTTCGGGGAAAGGACGGCGAGAATGACGAGGCCGGCCCGCAGGAACTTCGGATCGATGTTGAGCGTACGCCCGAATCCCGCGCAGACGCCTCCGAGCCAACCATTGCGCGTGTCCCGGGCCAACCGGGTTCGGATTCGATCAAAGCCTGCCATCGCGGTTGTTCTCCCGGCGCGGATCCATGGCTACGAGCGGGGTCCGGTTGGATGTCCAGCAGTGCTGGGACGTCTCGGTGGCGGGCTGCTCGACAACCTCGTTCGCCACCCGGGCGCTGTCGACCGCCGGCTTCTCTCCGCCATCGGCGAACAGGCCGAAGCCCGCCATGACAATGGCGAGCAGAGCGATTGCGCCAAGCGTCGCTCTCGGGGTACTGATGCGCGAGATTCTGGTCACGATGTCCTCGACTTGCTCTCAATAAATGAGGGTTCTCTTCCGGTTTTCAAGAGACGTGCCAGGATTGAATTCCTTACAGCTTCCCGCAAGAGCTTGATTTGAAAGATTTCCCTGCAGGAAGTTCAATCGACGGGCCTACCATCTTGGTCTTTTTGGCCACGTGGGCTGGCGAATTTCGCCGCGCTTGCTCGGTATTCGTTAGACTCCGCCGCCACGCACCGAACCACCTGCGAGGACCGATTCCATGGCCATGCAACATACGCCGCTCGTGATGTCGCGACTCATCGACCGGGGTGCCACGGTGGCACCGGACGTCGAGGTCGTCACGGCGGCCGAGAGCGGCCCGCGGCGCCAGTCCCTGGCCCGAACCCGGGACCGCGCGCACCAGTTGGCCCACGCGCTCCACGACTACGGCATCCGGCCCGGCGATCGGATCGGCACCTTCATGTGGAACGGCTCGCGTCACCTCGAGGCCTACCATGCCGCTGCGGGCATGGGTGCGGTTCTGCATACCGTCAACCTTCGCCTGTCGCCGGATGATCTCGTCTACATCATCGGCCATGCCCGGGACCGGCTGATCATTGCCGATGCCGACACGTTGCCGATCCTCGGGTCCCTCAGGGGCCGTCTACCGTCCGTGGAGCACATCGTGGTCGCCGTGGAGGAGGGGTTCGAGGACTGGACAACCGACGTCGCGCCCGCCGTCGACTACGAGGAGTTCATCGCCGGCAAACCCAAGCGCTACGAGTGGCCGGACCTCGAAGAGAACGCCCCCCTCGGTCTCTGCTACACCAGCGGAACCACCGGCAATCCCAAGGGCGTCGAGTACGAACATCGCTCCCAGTATCTGCACACCATGGCGCAGTGCATGACCGACTCCATGGGTCTCTCGGCCACGGACACGGTGTGCGGGGTCGTGCCCATGTTTCACGCAATGGGCTGGGGCATCCCCTGGTCGGCGCTGATGCTCGGCTGCAAGCAGGTGCTGCCGCACCGGTTCATGGACCCCGCGCGGCTTACCGAACTCATGGCAACCGAAAAGGTGACGCTATCGGCCGGCGTGCCCACGATCTGGCAGGGTGTGAAGGCGGTCATCGAAGCGAATCCGGACGCCTACGACCTGTCGTCCCTGTCCAGGCTCACCTGCGGGGGTTCCGCGCCGCCGAAGTCCCTCATCCGCTGGTACCACGATGCCCTGGGCGTGGAGATGATCCAGGGGTGGGGACTGACCGAGACCAGTCCGCTCGCGACGTTGTCCCGCCGGCTCATGAAACACAAGCACCCGTCGATGTCCCTGGACGAGCAGTTGGAGAACGTCGGCAAGGCGGGCCAGCTCATGCCGGGTCTCGAAGTGGGCATCTTCGACGAGGACTTCAACCGCCTGCCCCACGACGGGGAGACCGTGGGCGAGATTCTCATTCGCGGCCCCTGGATCTGCTCCGCGTACTACCAGGATCCTCGACCGGAGCGCTTTCACGGCGACTGGCTCATCACCGGCGACGTCGGCACGGTCGACCGGGAGGAGTACCTCATCATCGCCGACCGCTCCAAGGATCTCGTCAAGAGCGGCGGCGAATGGATCTCGTCGGTGGACCTAGAGAACCACATCGTCGCCGTCGACGGCATCGCCCAAGCCTGCGTCGTCGCGCAGCCGCATCCCAAGTGGGACGAGCGTCCGGTGGCGCTCATCGTCCTCGCCGACGGGGCCGACGTGTCGCCCGAGGAGATCCTCGAGCACTGCACCGGCCGCTTCGCCAAGTGGCAGTTGCCCGACGAGGTGCTATTCGTGGAGAGCATTCCCCTGACGTCCACGGGCAAGATGGACAAGAAGGTGGTGCGCGCCGACCTCGCGGCGAAGGGCTACGTGTTGCCGGACCTGCGCTAGGCGCCCGGCTTGTCCCGTTCCGAGTCCGGCCTTCGTCGATCTCGGGAGACGGCTGTTGACGATAGCGCAACGCTTGCGATGTACCTGGCCTACAGTTCACGGGTGATCGGCAGCGAGGCGACATGCCGGTCGATGGCAATCCTCGCGGCGTCGGGCAGACCGATGTGCGCCGCTTCCGCAGACCAGGCGGCCCGGAAGCGCACCACCGTTTCCGCGACGGCCTGCACGGCGAGCCGTTCGGGAATGGCGGCGTGCGCGGCAAACCAGCGGATCTGATCGAGCGTCACCTCGCGCCAGCGCTTCGAGCGACCGAGCTTGAGGGCCATGGTTTCGTCCGCCAGGCACACGACGGTGCTGAGGAGATCGTAGGCTGGGGCGAGCGTCGGCGAGACGCGGTCCGGGTAGATCAACGACAGGTTCTTGAGGTGCATGTCCGCGTTGCCGATCAGCGCGCTGAACGTCAGGCGGCGCAGCAACTGATCGACCGCCCCTTCGCCGGACTCGTTCCACAGCACCTGGGCGATGTTGCGGTAGCTTGCCCGCTCGTGTTTGCGTTCGGGATACTGACGGAACACCTGGGCGAAGTCTTCGATGTGGACGGGGCCGTGCGGCGTGCGGTCAAAGCGCTTCACCGCCAGCGCGTTGCCCTCGAGATGCCCAAGGTCCGTCGGCAAGCCTTGGACTTGACCTGTATGCACGAGCCGGACTTCGGGCGTTTCGATGCCCACCCGCTTCGCCAGCGTCATCATCGCGTGCTCGTTCTCCGGGATGTGGTCGTACACCGGCGACGGCAGCTTGAGAATCCAGTCTCCGCCGGCGCCATGGGCGGGAATGGTCAATCCGCCCCTCGCCGCTTCGAGCGCGGAGAGCTTGAGCTGCACGCCCGCGAGGGAGAAACGCAGCGGACCGACGGGCACTGCAGCGTCGGCGTCCTCGGCTTGCTCTGGAACGACGCCTGATTCCGAGGGCACAACCTGGACAGCCCCGGACAGGTCGCCGCCCAGCGTTTGCAGGAGGGGGAAGTCGCGGGTCTCGTTCACACCGGCACGAGCCGCCAGATAGCTGCGCAGACGCCCTTCCGGTAGCAGGTTCGCGAAGAATGGCGGGGCGCGACGCCGGGTCGGGTGCTCCTCGAGCAGGAGGTCGCCGAATTCGTCTTGGAATGAAAGGCTGAGGGTAGGCCGGTTGTCGTTCTCGATGTAGTCGTCGGCAAAGCTGAACAGAATCCGGTCCCCGCCCAGTCGGACGAGCGTGCCGACGAGCTGGCCGTGCAGCAGCACGTTGAGAACCGTATCAGCCATCGTCGTCGTCCAAGGCATAGGCCGGGCGTGGCGGGCCGTCGTGCGAGCCCGCCCGCAGCAGCGAGCGAACGGCCGGAACCAGGGACGCCGGAACCGCGACGGGCTCCAAGCCCAGGGACCGGGAGATTTCGAGCAGCGTGGAGATGCCCACATCCACCGCACCGCTCTCGATGCGCGAGATGTGGCTCTGCGGCAGGCCGACCATTGCGCCCAGTTCGGCCTGACTCAGGCCGCGAGCCACCCGCGCCTCCTTCAGCGCTCGAAGCCACACCGTGCGGGCTGCGGGTGAACGCCCCATGCCTCAACTCCATGAAATGTGGAATAGCATATGGTCATATCACATTCATACGTATTCGCATATTGAACAAAAAGCAATGCCGCGTTGAACGGCCAAGATGCCCTACCCGTGCGGCAGGGCGCGTCGCTGGTCAGGAACGCGCGTATTCGAGCGGCTTGCCCATCGCCACGTCCTGCACTTCGCCGTCGCCGAAGGCAAGGTGGCCGTTCACGAAGGTGTGGGTGATGCGCGACCTGAAGGTGAATCCCCGGAACGGTGTCCAGCCGCACTTGGCATGCACGGGTTCTTCGTCGACCACCGTATGCGCATCGGGATCGACGACGGTGAGATCTGCCCAATACCCCTCGCGGACATAGCCTCGTTCGGCGATCTCGAACAGCGTGGCCGGCGCATGGGCGGTCTTCTGAACGACCTGCTCGATGGTGAACTCCCGCGCCTTGACGTGTTCGACGAGACTCAGCAGGGCATGTTGGACGAGCGGAAGACCGGCGGGCGCATCGACATAGGGCGATGCTTTCTCTTCCCGGGTGTGCGGTGCGTGGTCGGTGGCGATCACGTCGATTCGATCCTCCACGACGGCATGGCGAAGCGCGAGTTGGTCGGCCCGGGTCTTGACCGCCGGGTTGCACTTCAGGTCGTTGCCGAGGGGTCCGTACCAGCTGTCGTTGAAGAACAGGTGATGGACGCAGGCTTCGGCGGTGATCCGTTTCCCCGAGATCGGGCCTGGTTCGAAAAGATCCATCTCCCGCGCCGTCGTGAGATGGAGGACATGCAGGCGGCTGCCGTGGCGTTTGGCGAGTCCGACGGCGAACGAGGACGACTTGTAGCATGCCTCCTCGGATCGGATTTCCGGGTGTTTCTCGATGGGGACGGCATCGCCGAACTCGGCGCGGGCTTTCGCCTCGTTGTCGAGAATCGTCGGGGTGTCCTCGCAATGCGTGGCGATGACGAGGGGACAGGATGCGAAGATGCCGTCCAGCGTGTCGGGATCGTCGACCAGCATGTTGCCGGTCGAGGCACCCATGAAGACCTTGACCCCGCAGGCCTTCGTGACGTCGACGGCCTTGATGGCTTCCAGGTTGTCGTTGGTAGCGCCGAAGTAGAAGCCAAAGTTCGCCAACGAACGGCCGGTCGCCCGGGTGTGCTTGTCGAGCAGCGCTTCGGGGGTGACCGTCTGCGGCACGCAGTTCGGCATCTCCAGGTAGCTCGTCGTGCCGCCGGCGATGGCGGCGCGGGATTCCGTGGCGATATCGGCCTTGTGCTCGAACCCCGGTTCGCGGAAGTGCACCTGGTCGTCGATCATGCCGGGTAGCAGCCAGGCGCCCCCAAGGTCGATCTCCCGGGCACCGGGTTTCGTCGTGCCGGTGCCAATGCGTTCGATTCGGCCAGCGTGGATGGCGACGTCGGCCTCGATGGTTTGGCCCTCGTTGACGACGACGGCGTTCCGCAATACCCAGGATGTCAACGGCTCCTCCCACTCAAGGCGTGAGCAATGATTATAGGGGTCGGGCGACACCGTTGAGGCAATTCGGAAGGCGCATAATGTGACGGCATGGATCTACGCTACGTTGCCGTCTTCGTCTGGGTATTCAGTTGGCTCGGCATGTTCCTGGCCTACGGAGCGTCCGCCGCTGGTGGCCACCTAGATGTCTGCATACCGCACCTGTCGGGCTGCGCGAGCATCAGCGCCAGTGGTCGCTACGGTTGGGGGTACTTCATCTTCAAGGCCTTGATGATTCCCGCAGGGGTGTTCTTCGCCGTCTACTGGATGTTCTGCGAACGCTGGCTCCATGCCTGCGGGGACACCCGTATCGGTTGGCGCCGTGCGCTGCTCGTGGTGGGTGTTGTGGGTTCGGCTTCGTTCGTGCTCTACGCGACCTTCCTGGGCCACGAAGGCGACCTGTACCGGGCGTTGCGCCGTTACGGCACCATCGTCTTCTTCGGTTTCACCTACGTCGCCCAGTTGATCCTGGTCTACCGGGCGCAGGCGCTGTTCGGCAAGACCGTGCTTGTCAGAACCAAGGTGGCTCTATGCGTGTTCATGCTGGCCGAGGGGCTCGCCCTCGAAGCGTTCACCTATTTCATCGACAACGATGCCTGGCTCGAGAGCCTCACCGAGTGGCATGCGGCCACGGCGCTCTCGTTCTACCCCTTCGTCACCTATCTGCTGTGGCGGAAGACTGGTTTCGCGGTCGACTTCAAGCGCTTGCCTTGACCTTCACACGATCCGACTACCGGTCTTGCCCCAATACTCGTCCTTCAGCAGCCGCTTGTAGAGCTTGCCCGTCGGCAGGCGCGGCAGTTCGTCACGGAAGTCGACGCTCTTCGGGCACTTGTAGTGCGCGATGTGTTCTCGGGCGTAGGCGATCAGTTCGGCTTCGAGATCGGCATCGGCTGCCACCCCCTCCACCGGCTGGACGACGGCCTTCACTTCCTCGCCCATCTCCGGGTTGGGTACGCCGATGACGGCGACATCCATGACCTTCGGGTGCACGATCAGGGCATCTTCGATCTCCTGCGGATAGATGTTCACGCCGCCGGAGATGATCATGAACGTGGCGCGGTCGGTGAGGTAGAGGAAGCCCTCGTCGTCGACGTAGCCGACATCGCCGAGCTTCGACCAGTTGGCATGCTCCGGATGCTGCGCCTCCCGGGTTTTCTCGGGATCCTTAAGGTACTCGAACGGCATCGCCGGCATCTCGAAGTAGATGATCCCCGGCTCCCCGGCGGGAAGCTCCTTGCCGTCCTCGTCGCAGATGTGGATCACGCCCATCAGCGGACGGCCGACGGTGCCGGGATGGGCGAGCCACTCGTCCGGGGTGCAGTGCGTGAAGCCGTTCAGCTCAGTGCCCGCGTAGTACTCGTAGAGGATCGGCCCCCACCAGTCGAGCATCTGCCGTTTCACTTCCTGGGAAATAGGCGCCGCGGCGTGGATGGCTACCTTGTGGGACCGAAGGTCGAAGCCGCTTCGGTCCGCTTCGGGGAGTTTCAGCATGCGCGTGAACATGGTCGGCACCCACTGGCTGTGGGTGACCTTGTGGTCCTCGATGGCCTGCAGCGCGTGGACGGGGTCGAATCGTGGCATGACGACCGCCGTACCGCCCAGTGTCTGTACGATCTGGCAGAACCCTAGCGGGGCGGCATGGTAGAGCGGGGCTGGGGAGAGGTAGACGGCATCCTGATCGACTCCCCACACCATGTTGAGCAGGCCAGCCGTCTCGCCGGGTTCGGTGATCGACGTCTCGGGCAACGGCCGCAGGATGCCCTTGGGTCGGCCCGTCGTGCCGGAGCTGTAGAGCATGAATCCGCCGGCGGGTTCCTCGTCGAGGGGTTGGGCGGGGTAGCCGGCGATGGCGTCCTCGAAGTCGTCGAACCCGTCGACCGCACCGTCGCCCATCAGGTAGGGTTCGCAGTTGGGTGCGTACGCGGATAGTTCGCTTGCGACAGCGGCTACGCACCGGGAGGCCACGAGTACCGACGACTCGGAGTTGTCCACGATGTAGCCGGCTTCCTCGGTGGTGAGATAGCGGTTCACGGTGGTGAGGTAGAGGCCGGAACGAAGGGCAGCCCAGACCACGTCGAAGTACACGAGGTGGTTCTCCATGAAGATGCTGACGTGGTCGCCGCGCCGCAGCCCCTTGTCCCGGAAGAGCCGCGCGAGCCGGTTCGAGCGGTCGTTCAACTCGCCGAATGTACGCACCGCCCCCGTGCCCGCATCGATCGCCGCGGCCTTGTCCGGGAATACCGTCGCCCAATGACCTGGATACATCGCCCCGTCCCCTTGTTCACCTGCCTTGCAGGCTAACAGCGGCGAACTGCCGACAGCAATCGCCGCCCTTTGCGGATGCACAGGCAGATGCACAGGCAGGCTTGCCGCGCGACCGGTACTTCCGACAAACTCGGCACACAGGGTAAGACGGGGAACGCCCATGAAGACGGTACACGACGTGATGCAGCACAAGCTGCGCAGCGGGGGCAACGGCGAGGTGTTCTCGATCGCGCCGATCGCGAGCGTCTTTGATGCCATCGAGATGATGTCGGACTGCCATGTCGGCGCGTTGCCGGTCATGATCGACGACAAGCTGGTGGGCATCGTTTCCGAACGCGACTACGCGCGTAAGGTAATCCTGAAAGACAAGTCATCCAAGCAGACCCGCGTCTCGGAGATCATGACGAGGGAGGTCATCACCGTGTCGCCGCGCGACAGGGTGTCGGAGTGCGTCGACCTGATGACCAACCACCACATCCGGCACCTGGTCGTCGTGGAGGCGGGGGTGGTCACCGGCATGCTGTCGTTGCGCGATCTCTTCAACGAGATCATCGACGAGCAGTCGGAGACGATCGGTCAGCTGGAGGGCTACATCCGGGGCGGCCAGTAGGGGACGAAACAATGCTCGTTCTTGGTCGCCTCGCGTATTTGCGAGGCGACCAAGCCCTGTTTGGAAGCTCTACTTGCGTGGGACGTAGATCACTTGGTCATCCTGCGCTTCCAGTTTGCCGAAGGGATCGCCGCCGCTGCCGCAGTGGGGACTCTCGCCGGACTCCACCTGGTAGTGGTTCGGTGAGCCGCCATCGACAAGCGATCGAACGTCATACACATCGTAGACCGTGCGGTACGAGCCGCGCTCGATGACGCTATGGCCCAGCGCGAGTCTTCCCTCGTGGATACGCGAGTCGTGGTCCACGGGCGTGGACCAGCGGTGCAAGAACAGCGTGTCACCCGTGGACGGGTCGAGGACATGGGCCTCCGTCGTCCTCCCCCCCCCGTCAGAGTTGCTCACTGCAACCAGCCAGGCACCGTCACCAGCGACCGATCCCGGACGCAGGTCGCGAGACCATCGTTCCTCCACCGCCCACACCTCGCCGCCCTCGTAGGTGTATTCGCGCTTGACCGTGGCATAGCCCGGGCCCCGCGGTAACGCGAAATACGCCTCGTTCGACGAGACGAACCTAGGGAAACCGCGATAGTCTGTCAGCTTGCGCGGTTCGCCACCGTCGGCGGGGAAGAAACGGAACTCGAGGTGCTCGTGTGAGGTAATGAACGTAGCGTCCGCGAAATGCGTTCTCGGGACGACCGCCGTGTCGGGGGTTCCGACGATCACCTCCGATTGGTCGAGCGAATACCCGACGGCATAGGCGTTGGTATCGGGATGAGGCTGCAAGATGCCCAGGTCGTGGTGGACTTCCACACCCAGATCGAGATTTCGAACAACGAGTCGAGTCGCATCCCCAGCCATGGGCTCCAATACATAGTAGGACGACCCGTCGTCCGCAAGCCCGAACCCTGCCGCCTTCCGATTCTCGAAGACGATCTGGCCGTCCTGGTAGACGACGACGCCCTGCATCGCCGGGCCCACGCCACGGTCCGTGATTGCAGCGCCGTGCATGTCGCTGCCACCGAAACCGGCTAGCACCGAACCATCCTCTCGTCGTGCGAGAGACGGCTCGGTCGCTGCGGGGAACGGGAGTGAGTCACCGAAGACGAACCCTGAACGGTCGACCACGGCGAAGCGCGACCCGTCCCGGCCGGGAACGACGACTACTGCAAGGTCATGGGCACTCGCTGCGCCCGGCTCCATGAAGCAGTCGGGGTTGCCCATGACGTCAGCCGCCGCCAGTTCGTTCGAAAGGTGTTCCAGTCCCGTGGGATTCTCCTGATTCGGGTTTGGACGCCCTGCCACTGCCGAGTCGGCAGGCGTTCGATCCAACGGCACCGCGTCTTGCTCATAGGGGACCGACGGAGATGCCGCATCCCGGGACATCAGCCAGACCAGGCCGATGATCGCAAAGGCGAGCGCCACCATATGCAGGCCGGTGCGGACCAATCGTGCCACTGGCCAGTTCGTCCTACGACTGGGTCAGCGCGAATGTCGTACCGGGGTTGCCCACGAGTTCAAGGTGGCACCGGTTCATGCCGCCTGCGACCTTGTACTTGACGTCGGGCTGAAAACGGAAGAACACGTAGCCCGTCCAACAGCGTAGCTTGATCTCGGCGATGTTCGAAAGTCGACTGCTCCAAGGCGCGGATGGCCGCCGACTCGAACACATCGTGCCCCATGGATCGGGACACGGAGATTTCGTAGGCCTTGCCTTCCGGGTCGACCATGAACTCCAACCGAACCCAGCCCTCCAGGGCGTTTCGCAGGGCTCGATGGGGGTATTCGGGAGCAACCTGTTCCTTGCGCTGAGGAGGAGTGTAGAGGTCAAGCGGCATCGGCTCCGTCCGCACCTCCGCCTCCGCAGCGGGATCGGCTTGTATTGCGGGATCGGACGCCATGACGTCCGTATGGACCAGGGCAAGGCCGAGTGCGATCGCGCGGGTCTGTGCGGGGTGCCCGGAAAGTCGCATCGCGGTATCGCCGTAGGCCGATGGCTTACTCTACCAAGTATCGACGTAGGGGCGCTTCTTGTCCGTACGCGGCGGTACCGGCGGCAGGCTCTTCATGCCGCTCGCGATGAATGCCCGGGTATCCGCGGGATCGATGACGTATCTGGCGCCGGAGTTGATGGCCCGCGCAGACTCGTAGCCTTGGGCGACCCGTCGCTCGTAGGCGGCCTTGCGCTCCTCCGGATCCTCGATCGCCGCCAGTTCCCGGCGCGCGGAGAGTTTCACGGCACCGTCGATGTTCATGCCCGCGAACTCGGCGGTCGGCCATGCCACCGTAAGGAACGGTACGGAGGAAGCGCCGCCGATCATCGCCTGCACGCCGAGACCGTAGGCCTTGCGCACCATGATTCCGAACATCGGCGCCGTGCAGTTCGCGCCGATGTTGAAGAGCCGCACCGAGTGACGGACCAGCGCTGTGCGCTCGTGGTCCGGCCCCACCATGATTCCCGGACAGTCCATGAACACGACGACGGGGATATCGAAGGCGTCGCACAGTTGGAAGAACCTCGCACCCTTGTCCGCGCCGGGGCTGTCCACCGCCCCGGCGAGGTGGGCGGGATTGTTGGCGACCACCCCCATCGGTTGACCCTCCACGCGGATGAAGGCGGTGATGACGCCGATGCCGAATTCCTTGCGGATCTCGAGCACCGACCCCTCGTCGGCAAGGGTATAGATGATGTCGCGCATCTCGTACGCGCGGACCCGGTTCTCCGGGATGATGTGTCGCATACGGCGCTGATCCGGCGACTTCCAGTCGGTGACCGGTCCCTGGAAATAGGACAGGTATTGCTTGACGGCACGGACGGCGGCCGCATCGTCCTCGACCAGGATGTCGACGTCGCCGTTCCCCACCTGGAAAGCCATCGAGCCCAGATCCGCCGCGGTGTGGGTGCCCATGCCACTCGCTTCGACCACGGCTGGCCCGGTGAAGCCGATTGTCGAGCTTTCGGTGGCGATGATGACGTCGCAGCAGGCCAAGAGCGCGGCGTTCCCCGCGAAGCAGTCCCCGGTAGTGACGCCGACCAGCGGCACCAGCCCGGAGAGCTTGGCGAAGTCGGTGAAGACGCTTGCGTCCATGCCGACGCCGCCGACGTTGCCGAAGGGTTGTCCCTCTCCCTCCGAGAACAGCACGAGAGGCACCCGCCAGTCGTGCACCAGTTCGTGCACCTGTTCCTGGCGATAGTGGCCGTGGGTATAGGAGGCCACGGGGTAGTTGCTGTGTACGACGGCCACCCGAGAGCGTTCCTCGCCGACCAGGTCGGCGTTGACGCCGCCGAATCCCATGATCGTGCCGCCGTCCACCGACCCGGCGGCCGGGGGGCCGAATTCCTGGAACGACCCTTCGTCCAGCAGGTCGTCGAGGTTCTCCCGGGCCGTGCGTCGGCCTTTACCGTGTAACGCGTCCACCGAATTTGCTCGCGATGCGTCGAGTGTTCTCTCGATCCAGTCGTTGACTTCCGCAAGGTCGCTGCGGATCAGATCGAGGTCCATCCCGGCATCGGCGCCGATGGCACCGCCTTCGACTTCCGTCTCGTGGATGAACACGATTGGATAGCCCTCGCGTACGACATCGCCTTGCGCCATTGAGACGGCGCAGACGACACCGTTGCGGTCCGCACGGATGTCGTGCTGCAGCTTCATGGCTTCGACCACGGCCACGGCCTGGCCGATGCGAACCTCGTCGCCGACGGCTACGTCGATCCCAACGATGGTCCCTTGCATTGGTGCGACGAGCCCCACGGATCCCTCGGGGCCGACTGCCTGTTCCGCCTTTGTTGCGATGACCGCCTGTGGTTCGTACCCGGTAGGCGTGACGAATTGGCGCGGGTCGCCGGTGGTGGCGAGGTCCGCCGCGTGTTCGTCGACGAACCGGGTGTGGACGTTGCCGGCGGCGAAGTCGGGGTGGCCCAGGA
>JAPOYW010000382.1 GCA_026706425.1 Gammaproteobacteria bacterium | reverse complement strand
CCTACATCCTGCTGATGATCGGCATCTACGCCTTGATCCTGGAGTTCTACAACCCCGGCATCGGCGTTGGTGCGGTCACCGGCGTCATCTGCCTGCTGCTCGGCGCCTTCGCCCTGCAGATGCTGCCCATCAACTACGCGGGGTTGGCGCTCATCATCGTCGGCATAGCCCTGCTCGTCACGGAGGCGTTCTCACCGAGTTTCGGGGTGTTCGGCGTCGGTGGCGTCATCGCCTTCGTGGTAGGCGCCATCATCCTTATGGACACGGACCTGCCCGCCTACCAGATCTCGAAACCCGTCATCGCCGGAGTAGCCGCCGTTTCGGTGGGTATGATGGTGTTCGTCTTGGGTGCCGCCGTGCGAGCCCGTCGGGCGAAATCCGCATCGGGGAAGGAGAGCATGCTCGGCGGACGGGCGGAGGTCATCGAGGACTTCCAGGGCAAGGGCCGGGTACGGGCGTTCGGCGAAGTCTGGCAAGCCGAAGGCGACCCGGACGTGGTGTTCGAGAAGGACAGCCGGGTCACGATCACCGAGTTCGACGGCCTGACCGTACGCGTTGAAGCAAATCAGTCGGAAGGGGGCTGACCATGATTACCAATACGATATTCCTAGTCATAATCGTCGGGGCGATTGTCGCCATTCTAGCGAGCGCGTTCCGCGTCCTGCGCGAGTACGAACGGGCGGTGGTGTTCCTGCTCGGCCGCTTCCAGCGCGTCAAGGGACCGGGCCTCATCATCATCATCCCGGTATTGCAGTCGATGGTTCGCGTCGATCTGCGCACGATCGTCATGGACGTCCCGTCCCAGGATCTCATTACCCGGGACAACGTCTCCGTCAAGGTCAACGCGGTGCTCTACTTCAAGGTGCTCGATCCCGACCACGCCGTGCTCAACGTCGAGAACTACATCGAGGCGGTCGGCCAACTGGCGCAGACCACGCTGCGCTCGGTGCTCGGCCAGCACGAACTCGACGAACTGCTCGCCGAACGGGAGCGCCTGAACCAGAACATCCAGACCATCCTCGACCAGCAGACCGACCAGTGGGGCATCAAGGTGGCGAGCGTCGAGATCAAGCACGTGGACATCGACGAAAGCATGATCCGCGCCATCGCCAAGCAGGCCGAGGCCGAGCGCGAGCGACGCGCCAAGGTCATCCACGCCGACGGCGAGTTCGAGGCCGCCGAGCGGCTGACGGCGGCGGCTGCGCAGTTGGCCAGCGAGTCGGGTTCGATGCAGCTGCGCTACCTGCAGACGCTCACCGAGATCGCCGGCGAGAAGTCATCGACCATCGTGTTCCCGCTGCCCGTGAACCTGATGGAGTCGATGAACCGGCTGCTTGGCGGCCAGGACCCGGACGACGGCGGTGGGGCGCAAACGGCCGGTTCGCGATAGGCTGACTGAGAGGCGCGGGGCCAAACGCACGTAGCACGAAGATCACAGTGTTGCCCCTTCATAGAGTAGCGCTTAGTGGCTGGCAAGGCGCAACAACAGGGTTGCGCGTGGCCGCCGAGTCCAGAGTCCGAGTGTTCGAACCCTTGAAAGGGCAGCTACGGCAAGTCCAGATTGGATTGCCAAGGCATCCGGTGCGGCCGTCTTGTCGGATCACGCGCACGTTCTGGACCACCTGCCCTGAACTCAGGTCTGCCGAGATCGGGCGCTGGATGCTGGCCCGTGGAGATATGCCTTGGCCGCATCGACACCCGCCTCGGTATGAGGCAGAGCTTGTTGAGGTGAACGGTGCCACCTTGTCTATTCGCGTTGTCGATTTGTTCTACCTCGAGTATTACGACATCGAGAAGTACCTCTTCTCGAGGGTCCACGAACGCTTCCAACAACAGGGTTTCCTCTGCGCGTTCGATTTCTTCTCGATCGTCCGGTGGAAGTCCGTTCGACCGACGGGAGTGATCCGGGACGCCCTCCGCGAAAGGTCCCCGGACCTCGGCCAGGCCGTAAAGTCCTTGACGGCAACAATCCACGAGGCTGCTGATCACGAGAGTCGGCTTAAGATCCTGCTGGGTGTCCGAGGCATTGGCCTGCCGATGGCCTCGGCCATCCTTGCCGTCCTCTATCCAAACGACTTCACGGTCTACGACACGCGTGTCTGCAACCAGTTGGGTTGCTTCAAGAACCTTGGGAGCCGCTCGACTAAGACCATTTGGGAAGACTACGAGCGGTTTCGGCAGGCGGTGCGGGACGAAGCGGTTCGGACGGGGGCTCCGGAAAGTCTCGGGCTTCGGGACATGGACCGATGGCTATGGACGCGGGATCTGGTCGATCAGCTCAAGACGGAAGGTTGTACCCGACCCATCGAGAACCGAGTCCCAAGTCGGAGGGCTTGAGTGGTCCTGGTTACCGCTGCACCGCTGCGGCCGGTCGATTCGTGCCCTCGGTGTGGATGAGGTGCTCGAGGTGCTCACGCACCGACGCTTGCTTCGCCAATGATCGCGCTTACGGG
>JAPOYW010000512.1 GCA_026706425.1 Gammaproteobacteria bacterium | reverse complement strand
TTCGAGCGCCCGCCAACAGGTCTCCAACATCATCCGCTGTTGCGGATCCAGAAGCTGGGCTTCCAACGGCGAGATTCGGAAGAACTCCGCGTCGAACTCGTCGATGCCGTCCACGAACGCCCCGAATCGGCAGGCATCCCATTCCACGGCGTCATCCGGAAAGAGCACCTGGCCCACCCGGCCGACGCCCGAGCCCGGCACGCCCTCCGTCACCGCCGTCTTCCCTTCCGCCAGAAGCCGCCAGAACGTCGCCAGGTCGGGGCCGCCCGGGAAACGGCACGCCATTCCCACGATGGCGACCGGCGCCCAGGATTCCGCGGTGGACTCCGCTCGCGGAGGAATTGTGGCTTCGTTGGCCGGATTGTTCATTTCGTTTCCCGGTTGTCCATGCTGGGGTGGGCTGACTCTGCGGACTGCGCTTGCGCCCCGATGATGTAGCGGTATAGCTCAACTGCGAGGCGGGTGTCATCCTCCTCGAGTAGCCGCATCGCCGCGGGCGTGAGCACCACGGTGGTGCAGGCTTCATCCGATACCACGTTGTGCGTCGCCGACCGGGGTTCGAAAGCACTGCGCGACTCGACGACGTCGCCGGGGCCGCACTGAGCCGACCGGGCACCGGACGCGTCGTAGACCGAGCTGCGGCCTGCCGTCACCATCCGCACGCCCGCGTTAGGCATGCCCAAGGCGACGATGGTCTCTCCCGCCTCGTATTCGCGGTACTGCCCCCATTCGCCCAGCCGACCGACGAGGTCTTCGAACCAGACGCGGCGATCCAGCTGACGCGACATCGCGTCCGCCACGGTCTCCAGCAACGCGCTCGAGCCGCCCTCGTCATCGGCGGCGAGATGGTCCGCGATGACGATGTCCTCGCATCGCTCCAAGCCGAGATCGGCGCTCGGTTCGAACAGCACCTTGTCGAACACCGGCGGCGGCAGATTGCGCCGCAGTTCGTCGGCGAAACGTCCCGATGCGCCGCCCATCACGACGCGGGTTCCTGCGCCGTGTGCTGCGCGCATGAACCGACCGAGCGCATTGACCGAGGAGAAGTCGAAGCCTGAGACACCCCCGAAGTCGAGCAGCACGCATCGGGGCCTCGGGTCGTCGCCGAGGGATTCCTTGAGGCGGTCCGCCAGTGGGTACCCGGTGCCGAAGAAGACGTAGCCGGTGAGGCGATACGCCTGCACACGCGCGCCGACCGACTGCAGGATGGCCCGTTCGGGAATCGGACGCAGTCGCTTGCTGTGGCGATCTCTGGCCGAGTAGCGGGATTCGATCACCTCGGTACGGCTCATGCGAATCACGAAGAAGACGATGGTGATGGCCATTCCGACGCCAACGCCTTCGAAGAAACCGAGCGCGGTGATGGTGACGAACATGACGACGACGATCGCGTAGTCCGTCGCGGGGATGCGTTTGCGGATCTTCACCAGCCATTCCTCGACCATGACGATCCCGGTGAACAGCAGGACGCCGCCCATCAGCGGCACGGGGACAAGCTTGAGCAGGGCATCGCCGACGAGCAGCGTCGAACCGATGGCCAGTGCCGCCACGGTCCCGGTAAACCGCATGTCGACACCGAATATCAGGCTGCGCATGGAAGTCGGCACGACCATGCATCCGGGGGGCGCACCACCGAGACCCCCGAGCACCCCGGCAAGCCCGACGATGCGGAATTCGTGGTTCCAATCCAGATCCCGGTTGGCTGCCACCTCCAGCCCGCCGACGTACATGACGACGCACAACAGCGTCACGAGAACCAAGGTCAGCATGTTGGGTAGCTGGTGGGCAACCGCCGCCCAGTCCACCAAGGCTACGTCGTCGAGTCCGAAACCCGGCCACAGACGGCCCTCGGAAATACCCGCGAACAGGATCCCGGCTTGCACGGACTCGTCCTCCGACACGCCGAACAGCGCCAGTCCGAGATGACACAGCACCGCCGTCACCGGGAAGCTGATCGGAAGGAGCAGGAAGTTGTTCCAACGCTTGGTCGCGAGGTACAGACCAACCCCGTATCCGAGTCCTAGACCTAGGTTCACGGCCGCCAACGGCTCCAACGCGGTCGTCAGAGCTGCCCATTCCAGGTCGACGCCCATCAGCGAGAACGCGACCAGGCAGGCCACGCCACCCGTGCCCGCGACGAAACCCGACGACACCGGGTAGGGAATGAAGCGGATCAGGTTGGCCAACCCGAACCGCCCGATGAGCCAGGTGCAAAGTCCCGTTGCCAGGGCACAAACGACGACGATCGCGACCATCGTGGCGAACAACGCTTCGCCTTCGACCGTCAACGCGCCGGCGATCACGGCGAGCACGATCAGCGTGGGTACGGGCGGCGCCGATACCGCGCCCTTGAAACCGCTCGTCAAGGCCAGCACCAGGCAGGCGACGAAACATCCGAACAGGACAAGCCCCACGCCCTCCGACGTGTAGGCAGCCAAGGGTCCCGAGAAGAC
>JAPOYW010000696.1 GCA_026706425.1 Gammaproteobacteria bacterium | reverse complement strand
AAAATACGAAGATCGCCATGTGGCGTGTAAGTATTGAGAAGCGGGGGTTGGGGACTGGTCGGGCGCGGAGATTCCCAAACTCAGCTTCACCGACGCCCTTGTTGCCAACCCGGATACCTGCGACGCCATCGCCTTACTCGTTGTAAGCGCTCTTACTTGAACAAGCCGGGATTCAGGTTCCAAGCCTTCAGAGCGGCCAAGCGGCTGTTTCATAAAATGCCTTGTTTCCCATAAAGCGAAACACTACATTTAGTGAAACGACCTTAGCAGCGCAGGAGATCCATGCCTCTTCCAGACAAACAGCCACCGACTGAGACGCAGGTCGCGCGTCACGTCGAGCGCGCTCTGGCTGAACGAGTTCCGCCCGGCTGGTCACTTTACGCCCGGACCGAAGTGCCGACTGATCGCTACCAAGTGGACCTGCTGGCCGAAATCGTGTCACCCGCGGGAGCTACAGCGGTCCTTGCCATTGAGATCAAGCGCACTCTGGAACCACGCGGCGTCCTCCAGGCGATCGAGCAACTCTCCGCGATCACGGCCGGCGCGTTGCCTCAGGCGGTACCTATAGTAGCGGCCTCCTACCTTTCCCCCCGCGTCCGTGCCCTCCTCCGTGACCGAGGTGTCGGCTACATCGACACTACGGGCAATGTTCGCATCGAAGCTTCCACGCCGGGACTGTTCATTTCTGCCGATGGGGTCAATCGCGATCCTTGGCCGAGGGATCACAAGCTCCAATCGTTGCGGGGCCGGGGTGCTGCACGTGCCGTGAGGGCCATCGTGGACACAATTCCCCCGTACGGTGTCCGAGAGCTGGCGCAGGCGACCAGCGTGTCGGCTCCGACCTTGTCGCGTGTGTTGGACTTGCTCGAACGGGAGGCCATCGTGACCCGTGTGCGCGGAGCCGTATCGGCCGTCGATTGGCAGGGCGCGATTCGGCGATGGACTGAGGATTACGACCAAACGGAGTCGAACACGTCCACAATGGCTCTCGAGCCACGCGGGCTGACGGCTTTTGATAAAAAGCTCCGTACCACGAAGCTCAGGTACGTCGCCACTGGGGCGTTCGCGGCCCAGCGATTCGATCCAATCGCGCCCGCAAGACAGGCGACCATCTACGTCACCGACGCGATCGAGTTCATCGACCGTCTGGACCTCCGCGAGACCGAAGCCGGTGCCAATGTGGTGATTCTAGAGCCTTTCGATCCCGTCGTCTTCGATCAGGCGGTCGACCGCGACGGCCTTCGTTGCGTCGCTCCCAGCCAGCTCGCCGCAGACCTTCTGACCGGGCCGGGCCGAGAACCGTCGCAGGGTGAGCACTTACTGAAGTGGATGGAGAACAACGAGCATGTCTGGCGCTCCTGACCTTCTGTACGTGCGCGCCCGCGCTGCGCTACTCGACGCCGCCGAGGCGCTGGCCGAACAGCTCGACGCCGTTGTGCTCGTTGGCGCTCAGGCCGTCTATCTCCACACCGGCGATGCGGATTTCGTCGCCGCGGCCCCGTACACGACCGACGCCGACTTCTGCATAGCGCCAGCACATCTGAACGACACGCCGCCTCTGGACGAACTGCTGGCGGCACACGGGTTCTCGCCCAGGGAGCAGCCCGGACAGCAGCCCGGACAGCAGCCCGGACAGCAGCCCGGAGCTTGGCTCAGCCCGGACGGAATTCCCGTCGATCTCATGGTTCCCAAAGCGCTGGCCGGAGCCGGTACTAGGGGAGCCCGCCTTGGACCCCATGGCAAGAGAGTCGCAAGGCAAGCCAAAGGCTTGGAGGGAGCACTCGTCGATCGGAAGCGCATGGAAATCGCGTCGCTCGAACGCAACGACGACCGATCAGTGGTGATGTCGGTCGCCGGGCCGGCGGCGCTGCTCGTGGCCAAGGTCCACAAGATCGCCGAGCGCCGGACCGGTGACCGAGTCAGCGACAAGGACGCGCTGGATGTCCTGCGTCTGTTGCAGGCTATTGACACCGCGACGCTCGCGGCACGCTTAGTGGACCTTGCGGACGATACGGTCAGCGCGGAGGTCGCGGACGAAGCGGTGTCTCAGCTCGAGCCGTTGTTCGGTAGTCCAAACGCGGTGGGAATCAGCATGGCGGTCCGGGCTGCCCGCGCCGACGCCGAGGCGGACATGATTTCCGCTTCGTTCACTACGCTCGTGTCAGACCTCCTCGCCGCCTACCAGTGTAGACTGCGTGGAAACAGGCTCTAAGGTAGATCTAGACATACTCAATAGAGGCTCTCAATGAAACCGGTGGGACCCGCACATCGCGAATCGCGAGACGGCCTATCGCTTCCCTCTCGCTACTCGGTGCCTTATTTTTCCTATACATAATTCGATCTGTCCAGGAGGAGTCTATGCTTTCACAGGAACAACTGACGCAATATGACCGAGATGGGTATGTGCTGGTGTCGGGATTGATTCCAGAAGAGACAATTGCCAATGCGGAAGCTG
>JAPOYW010000104.1:308-2460 GCA_026706425.1 Gammaproteobacteria bacterium | reverse complement strand
GGCGCCCAGGTGGCCAAGCACGGCAACCGCGGCGCATCCAGCGCAAGCGGCAGCGCCGACGTTCTGGAGGCCGCCGGCGCCAACGTGGAACTCGAACCCGACCAGGTCGGCCGGTGCATCCGCGAAGTCGGTGTCGGGTTCCTGTTCGCCGTCCGCCACCACGCCGCCATGCGCCACGCCGGCCCGGTGCGGCGCGAACTGGGCATCGGCACGATCTTCAACCTCCTGGGCCCGCTCACCAACCCGGCGGGCGCGAAACGCCAAGTGCTGGGCGTATTCGCCCCGGTTTGGCAAAGACCGCTCGCCGAAGTCGCTCAAGCGCTCGGTTCGGAACGCGTCCTGGTCGTGCACAGCGGCGGTCTCGACGAGTTGTCGATCCAGGGACCATCCGTCGTCGTCGAACTAAACGGCGGCAGCATCGACTCCTACGAGGTGTCGGCCAGCGATTTCGGCCTGCGCGAGAAGACGATGGACGATTTGAGAGCGGCCACGCCGGAACAGAGCCTCGGCCTCATTCGATCGGCGCTGAACGAGTCGAACGAAGCCGCCTCGGATGTCGTCGCGCTGAACGCGGGCGCCGCAATCTACGCAGCGGGCGTCGCCACGACGTTGGCGAACGGCGTCCTGCTCGCCCAGGACTTGATCGCATCGGGCCAGGCGTCGGAAAAGCTCAAGGAGTTCGTCGACCTGACGCGAATGATGGGCGAGGTATGAACCCGCCGAAGGGAGACCGGAGCGGACCGGAGGGAATACTCGCCGAGATCGTCGCGCACAAACGTGCCGAAGTCGCTTCCCGGCTCGGATTTCGGCCCCTCGCCGACGTGCGAAGAGACGCCGAGGCCGCCGCCCCGGCCCGCGGCTTTGCCGAGGCGATCAAGACCCGCGACCCCGCGGTGATCGCGGAGATCAAGCGCGCATCCCCCAGCGAAGGCGTCATTCGCGCCGAGTTCGATCCCGCCGACATCGCGGCGTCCTACGAGGGGGCCGGCGCGGCATGCCTGTCCGTCCTCACCGACGAGCGCTACTTCATGGGCTGCGACGGTCACCTTGAGGGAGCGCGGAGCGTCACCAAGTTGCCGACGCTGCGCAAGGACTTCATCGTCGACCCCTACCAAGTCTACGAGTCGCGCGCGCTGGGCGCGGACTGCCTGTTGCTGATCGCCGCCGCACTGGACGATGGGCAACTCGGGGATCTCTCGCAGCTTGCCAACGAGGTGGGTCTCGATGTGCTGGTCGAGGTCCACGACGGTCCCGAACTGGATGCCGCCCTGGATCTCGGGGCCAAGCTCGTGGGCATCAACAACAGGGACCTGTCCACCTTCGCCACGAGCCTGGACACGACCATCGACCTCCTCGGTACCGTCCCCGACGACGTCACCGTCGTCACCGAGAGCGGCATCCACACCCCTGACGATGTCCGGAGGCTTCGCGACGCGGGGGTTCACGCCTTCCTGGTGGGTACCGCGTTCATGCGCGAAGGCGATCCCGGGCAAGCCCTCCAACGGCTGTTCCGCTGATGGCCTCGATGCGGGCGACGGTGGACTGGGCGGGCGACGTGCGCTTCGAGGGCCGTTCCGGCAGCGGGCACCCCGTCGCGATCGACGGACCACCGGAACTGGGCGGGCGGAACCAAGGCATACGCCCCATGGAACTCATGCTGCTGGGTGTCGGCGGTTGCACGTCGTTCGACGTCGTGAACATTCTCAAGAGGGGTCGGGAGGACCTCGTCGAGTGCGCCACCGAGATCGAGGCGGATAGAGCCGATACCGATCCCAAGGTGTTCACCCGCATCCACTTCCACTTCCGGGTGACAGGGCGCGGCTTGAATCCCAAGAAGGTCGAGCGGGCCATCCACCTGACCGCCGAGAAGTACTGCTCCGCCTCGATCATGCTGGAACGCGCCGGGGTCGCCGTCACCCACGACTACGAGTTGATCGAAGCATGACCGAGCGACCGCCGCTGGCCGGTTTGCACCACGTTGCCCTTCACGCGCGCCGGTTCGAGAAGACCCTGGCCTTCTACGCGGAACTCTTCGGCATGGCGGTGGAATGGCGTCCGGACGCCGACAACGTCTACCTCACCTCCGGCACGGACAACCTGGCGATCCACCGCGCCGTCGGGGACATCGTCGAGGACGGCCAACGCCTGGACC
>JAPOYW010000104.1:0-298 GCA_026706425.1 Gammaproteobacteria bacterium | reverse complement strand
TCGGCTTTGTGGTCGACAAGCCGGTCGACGTCGACAGTTGGTACGAGTACCTGACCGCGAACGAGGTCGAGGTCGACGCGCCGCCGCGTACCCATCGCGACGGGGCGCGGAGCTTCTACTGCAAGGATCCGGAAGGCACGACGGTGCAGATCATCCACCATCCGCCGTTGGCGCGCGCGTAGCCCACCGGTCGTTTCAGATCCGGTAGGTCGTCTCCGTCATCACCTTCGAGACCAGGCCCATAACGCCTTTCACCGCCTGGGGAAACTCGATGCCACCCGAGCGAACCGCGTCCTCG
>JAPOYW010000036.1:1197-2462 GCA_026706425.1 Gammaproteobacteria bacterium | reverse complement strand
GACGAGGATCCGTATCCACACGCGCGTGCCCGTGGTAATCCCCCAGCGCGTGACGCCGGCGTTGACCGCGATGCTGGCCAGCCTCCCGCAACGCGTGGTCGTCGTGCTGCACTTCAACCACCCGAACGAGATCGACCGGCATTGCGCCGCGTCGCTAACGGGCCTCCACCGTTTCACCCTGCTCAACCAAAGCGTGCTGCTGCGTGGCGTCAACGACGATGCGGACACCCTGGTCGAGTTGTCGGAGCGCCTGTTCGGCGCCGGCGTACTCCCCTACTACCTGCACATGCCGGACGCCGTGGCCGGTACAGCGCACTTCGACGTCTGCCAACGACGCGCCGTCGCCTTGCATCGTGAGCTCCTGGCACGACTGCCCGGATATCTCGTGCCGCGGCTGGTGCGCGAGGTGCCCGGCGGTACGGCGAAAGAACTCGTCGTCAGCGACGGCTAGACTCCTTGAGCGGCGCTGGTGTCTACACGCAGGTTGCATTTTGCGCGGCGGTGCGGCTTGCTCTTGGACGGCTCGGGTACCCACGAGCCGCGCTCGGGTACCCACGAGACGCGCTAGGCAGTTCGAAAGAAGGATGAGCAAGGATCCCGCGCCGCCGAAAGCCGTGCGGCCATTCCTGAAGGCGAACGCGGCAACGCTGGGCGCGGTCGGCGGCTACGTCATAGCCGTGGCAATCGCCTTCGTCAGCGTTGGCGTATTGGACGCCGAACGCAGCGCCAGCGCGATGTCCCGGTACGGCATGACGGTGGCGGAGGACCTTGCCTATCACGCGGTGGAGCCGCTGTTGCGCCGGGACCGTATCCAGCTGGGCTTGCTCACCAACCGCGTCGCGGCCCGTCCGGAGGTCCGCCAGATCACCATCCGCACCGCAGACGAACGACTGTTCGTCGTCGCCGGCAGCGCGTCGACGGAAACGGCACCGACCTATAGCCGTCCCGTCACCGTGGAGGATACGGTGGCTGGCGACGTGACCGTGGCCCTCAACCCCGAGAGCTTCCCGCCGCCCTTGGCGGACATCCTCAACCAGTCGTGGCAATTCGTACTCGCCGGTTTGGCCGCCACCGTCTTCCTGTTCCACTTCGCAACCCGTCTGGGGTCGTCGCGCAACGCGACGCGCGGTTCGACCGCGGTTTCCCGGGTCGTTCCTCCGGCGTTCGTGGTGGTGGCCAATCTGCCGCTTCGATCCGCGTCCCGGTCGGCCGAACGAGAGCAACTGCTGCGGCACGCCATGGCGATCGGGGGAAGGATAGCCAAC
>JAPOYW010000036.1:0-1187 GCA_026706425.1 Gammaproteobacteria bacterium | reverse complement strand
GGGCCATGCCGCAGCGTTGCCGGGATCCGGGATCGTGCTCGTGTTTCCCGTTTCGGGATCCGGCGACCGATGCTTCGAGGTCGTTTGCGCCGCATTGCTGATGCGTCGCCTGCTCTCCAAGAAAGCCGAGAAAGAGGCCCCCGCCATCGACACCGATGGCCCATCGCCGGACGATGCCCATGACGACGCTTCGAGCGCTTTTCGGTACGGGATCGACTTCTCGGAAGCCGGCGCCACCCTCCACGGCGACACCGTCAAGCCGTCGTCGGTATCCAACGTCCTGCTGCTCGCCTCCCTGGCCGGCGCCGGCGAGCTCGTACTCGGCCAAGCCGCCTTCGATACCTTGGACCGTCCCGACCGGGTCGAACTCGACCAACTGCGCAACCCCGCTACCGAGGCCTTGTCAACGGGTGTCGCCATGCCACGGGGCAAGGTCCGGCGAGTCGCCCGGGACTACGACGCGCTGATCACGCGCCAGGCCGAAGTCATCGCCATCGCATCGGATCGGAGTGCCTCGTAGGGGACGGGCCTCGGAGTCTGCAACGCAGCGGCACGAAGTGCCGCTGCAGGGCGCGGAGTCTGAGGGCGGTGGGGGTTGGGGCCGGACGGCGAGTCCGCGCCCTTGCGGGCGCGAGCGAGCCGTCTGGCGGCGTTGTCCCGTCCCGCAGTTCAGCAAGCCGACACATCCGGTACGGGCGACCACAAGGGGCCGGGCGGGCGACCACAAGGGTCGCCCCGACGGGCGCGATCAAGAATGCTGACGGATTCTCAGCACCTGGTCACTCGATCGAGATGCTGTCCACCCGCTGAAGTCCCCGTGGAAGCAAGTGACCGCGTTGGGCGCGGGACCCCAGGTAGTTCTTCAAATCCCTGAACCTCACCGTCGTGTGGCGTCCGCCGGCGCGGACGACGAGCCGGTTTCGCTCCCCTAGGGCGGCCACCGCGACAACCCGTTCTTCCCCGGCCTTGAATACCTTGGGAGGTATGTTGATGAGCTTCTGCCCCTTGCCTCGGGACAGCACGGGAACGTCGGCGATGGGAAACGCCAGCAGGCGCCCGGCGCTGGTGACCGCGGCAACATGCGATGCTTCGGTGAATGCGACCGGGGACAGCGCCATAGCGCCCTGGGGCACGTTCAGCACCGATTTGCCGCTGCGGGTCCGGCTGACCGTCTCGCCGAGTGTCGT
>JAPOYW010000542.1 GCA_026706425.1 Gammaproteobacteria bacterium | reverse complement strand
GCTGGGGCATGCAGAACTGGATGGCCGCGCAGGACATCGCCATGGGCCTGAAGCGCGTGTTCGACATCCTGGACCTTGAGCCTGATGTCGTGGATGCCGAGGACGCCGTCCCACTGACCCGTTTCCAGCGGGAAGTGCGGTTCGACGACGTGACCTTCGCCTACGAACCGGACCGCCCGGTGCTCGACGGCGCCAGTTTCGCCGCCGAGAGCGGCACCATCACCGCCATCGTGGGTCCCACGGGTTCCGGCAAGAGCACGCTGATGGGGCTCCTGCTGCGCCTCTACGATCCCGGGGCCGGGACGGTGTCCATCGACGGCATGGACCTGCGCGGCTACACGGTGGCTTCGCTGCGCGGCAACATCGCCATCGCCTTGCAGGAAAATGTCCTGTTCGCGATGTCGGTCCGCGACAACATCCGCTACGTCGCCCCGGACGCGGACGAGGAGGAGGTCCGCGAAGCCATCCGCATCGCCTGCATGGAGGACTACGTGGACGCATTGCCGGACGGTCTGGACACCGTACTCGGCGACCGCGGCGGCCGCATCTCGACCGGCCAGCGCCAGCGACTGTCGATCGCCCGCGCCGTGGTGCGCAACACGCCCTTGCTGATCCTCGACGAACCCACGGCGGCGCTTGACGCGGCGACCGAGAACCGGGTCATGACGAATCTATCGGCGTGGGCCGCCGGCCGAACGGGCACCGGAAACGGGGCGGACAAGCGGGCCATCTTCCTCATCACCCACCGCATCTCGACCATTCGCCGCGCAGACAACATCCTCTATCTCGACGGCGGCCGCATCATCGAGAACGGCGACCACGACGCCTTGATGGCCCTCGAAGACGGTCGCTACCGGGCGTTCGTCGAGGCGGAGTCGAACCTTTCCCGAGCCACGGGGGACGCCGGCTCGTGACGGACGTTGTAGCTCCTAGTTCCACGCTGCGCGAACGCGAGGCCGAACTCGACCGGCGCGCGAGCCTGATCGACACGCACACCGACTTGAGCTTCGGCGAGACGCTGGAGGTCGCGGCGCGGGGGATGTTCCTTGCCCGTCACTTTGTCGGTCGTTTCCTCCTCAAGCTCACGCTGATGTTCTTCGCCATCGCCGTGCCGGTGGTCATGCTCCCGTGGCCGATCAAGATCATCATTGATCACGTGGTGCTGGGCACGCCCATCGAGGAAGCCACCGGCTATCCGCCGATCTGGCGCCCGTTCCTGGATGCCCTCGCTGGATCCGGACCGCTCGAAGTGCTGCTGGCGGTCATGGCCGTTCTCGGGGTGTTCGTCCTATTGATCGGCGGCTATGCACAGGGCGACAACGCCCGGGACGAGACGGAGGGGAACCTGGCGGAAGGCCACGACACGGCCACCAAGGTCGAGAACAGCCTGCACGGCGCGCACAGCTATGTCGGGGGCATCTACGGCTACATCGACTTCAAGATCAACACGCGCCTCACCCAGTCGGTGAACCACTACTTCCGGGCTCGGTTGTTCGAGCGGATCAAGGCCTTGCCGATGACGACCCTGGAGGAGCAGCGCATCGGCGACAGCGTCTACCGCGTCATGTACGACGCGCCGGCCATCAACCAGGGCTTCTACGGCACCTGGTATGCCATCGTGATGGCGATGGCGGTCATGTTCATGGCCATCGGCACGTTCATGAGCGCCTACCCCGACTCGCCCGGCTTCATCCTCCTCCTCGCCTGCGTGTTCCCGTGCATCTTCGTCCTCTCCGTGGGCTTCTCGCGCATGGCGCGACGCCGTGCCCAGTCGTCGAGAGCAGCGGGGGCCATCACCACCAGCACCATCGAGGAGGGTATGGACAACATCCTCGCCGTGCAGAGCCTGGGGGGCAACCGCAAGGAGAAGGAGCGGTTCGGCGAGGACAGCGACGAGTCCTTCAAGCGCTACCGCGGCTACGTCTGGGTGGGCATCACGGTGGGTCAACTGGTCGAGATCGGCTACTACCTGATCGTCATGGGCTCCGTCGTGTACGCATCCACCCAGGTGATCAACGGCGTGATGTCGCCGGGCGACTACGGGGCGCTGTTGTTCTACTTCAAATGGATCCGGGGGCCGGCGCGGAGCATGGGCCTGACGTGGGTCCACCTGCAGTACCACGCCGCCGGCATGCGACGCGTGTTCGCCATCATCGACATGCCCGGCGAGGAGGATCTGGGTAGCAGGACGTTGCCTCGAATCGAGCGCGGCGTCGAGTTCCGCGACGTGGGCTTCGTCTACCCCGATGGCCGCCGGGCGCTTTCGGGAATCAATCTGGATGCGTGCATCGGCCAGATCCTCGCCATCGCGGGTCCAACCGGGGCGGGCAAGACCACGCTCGCGAGCCTTATCCCGCGCTACCGCATCGCCACCGAGGGCGAGGTGCTGATCGACGGCGTCAACGCCAACGACGCGACGCTCGAGAGCCTGCGTGGGCAGGTGACCTACGTGTTCCAGGAGACGCAGCTGTTCTCGGACTCCATCGCCGACA
>JAPOYW010000249.1 GCA_026706425.1 Gammaproteobacteria bacterium | reverse complement strand
CAATCAGCGCCGATCGTGCCCTTTGGCGGGGACGGGACGCGGTGGCACCGCGCCAAGCGTCTGCCAAGTGGCTGCGCAGATTCCGCGAAGACGCCGCGGCGACCAAGGCAAGCGCCACCGCGACCAACAGCGATACCGCAGCAACGAACGCCATGACACCGCCGTCGACCGACATGTGATCGAGACGCGCCATCGGTAGCGGGTTTACTACAACAAGGGCGGTGCCGAGCCACCAAGCGACCAGGCAACCCAACACCCCGCCGGCGCCCGCCAGCAACAAACTCTGTACCGCGAAGTGGCGGGCAATCACGGCCTTTCCCGCACCGAGAGCGGCCCGGACCGCCATGTCGTGCCTTGCCGTCTCGACGCGTGCGAGCAGCAGGCACGCGATGTCCGCCCAGGCAACGGCAAGCAGCAAGCCGGCGGCGCCGAACAGGATGCTCAAGACCGCTGCGGCATCGCCTACGATGTAGGTCTTCAAGCCCTCGAGGCGGGTCCGGAAGCCGAACCGCTCAAGGAAGTCTTCCCAGTAGACGTCGGGATAGGCATCCGGGAGTTTCGACGTCAGGCCGTCGATCTCCGTCTGGGCGCCCGGCAGCGTCGCATCGGGGCGGAGTTTCGCGACGACGAACAAACTGTGCTGGTTGTAGTGCGGGCCGCTCGGATTGATGACTTTCGGCAGCCATACATCCGTGTCGTCCGTGAGCTTCTCGCCAAGCGGTTCGATGACGCCGATGATCGGAACGGCAAACGCGGGGCCGCCGATCGCGCCGGAGTCGAGATGGACCTTCTTGCCGACGATGTCCGCATCGGCACCGAACTGCGTCTCCCAGAAAGCGCGGGAGACAACCGCTGCGAGCGGTGCCCCGGGATCGTCATCCGTCTCGACGAAGGGACGCCCGACGATCGGACGCGCACCGAGCATCCGGTGGACGCCCGCCGTCGCAATGGAGATTCGCGCCCGCACGGTTGAACTCGCGCCCTCCGGTCGCACGCTCGCGACCTGGTACTCCATCGCGCCGATGTCCGCAAACGATCTGGCGTGTTGCCTGAAGTGGACGAACTGGGCCGACGAAGCGCCCCACTCCGCGTCCTTTCCGGCACCCGGTACCTCACTGTGCACAACCACCAACCGGTCGGCATCGGGATAGGCCAGCGGATCGACAAGGGCCTGTTTGACCAGGGCAAAGACCGTCGCCGTCCCCCCGATCCCCAAACCGAGCACGAGCACGGCGACGACCGTGAATCCGCGCGCACGCGCGAGGCCCCGCGCCGCCTGGCGGAGTTCCGTTGGCCAAACAAGGGACATGGTCGCTATCACTCCGTTCGCAATGCATCCATCGGTGTAATCCCCACGGCGCGGTTGGCCGCGAGCCAGCTTGCTCCTAGCGTTGCCACGGTGACGACCACTATGGCAATGGCGTACACCCGTAGGTCCGTGGGCGCGACGCCGAACACCAGCCCGCGCAGTGTCGCGCTCGCGGCAATGCTGCACGCGACACCGATCAACAATCCCGTCGCAATCAACTTCGCCGAACCCGCGACCACGATGCGGCGAACCTGGTCGGGGCGCGCGCCCAACGCCACGCGAACGCCGATTTCACTGCTGCGCCGGGCGACCAGGTAGGCAACAAGACCGTAGAGGCCCACTACCGCGAGACCTAGAGCCGTGCACGCCGACACCGAGATCAGGACCAAGGTGAAGCTCAATCGTGCCATCGAACGGTTCACCAGTTCGGACATCGTCCACGCTGCGCCGACCGCAACCGTCGGGTCGATGTCTTCGATCAGTTCCCGCAGCCGTGGCACGACGGCTGCCGGCTCGCCGTTGGCGGTACGAACCACAAAGTCGATTCCCCCGAAGTACCAACCTGCGTCCCCAGATATGGGCGCCAAGGGGTAGTAGATCAGGTTGTGGGGCTTTTCCTGAACGGAGCCCCGGAACACGTCGCCGGCGACCCCGACTACCCGATACCAGTAGACGGATCCACCGTACGGTGAAACACGCTTGCCGAGGGGGTTCTCGCCCGGCCAGAAACGCTCCGCGAAAGCTCTGCTGACAACCACGACGCCTTCGGCGGGATTGTCGAGATCCGCATGGGTGAAGCCTCTACCCCGGACCAGCGGGATGCCACCCGCCTCGAAGTAACCGGGAGTGGCCACGGCCTGGGCGGCGCAGTAGGTCAGCCCTGCCGCCTCGACACGCTGGTGCACGGCCGGTTCATCGAAGCCTTGTTGTACGCAGCCATGCCCGGTGAACCTCGAGAACGGGACAGCGGTCGTGGCACCGACAACCGCGACCCCGGGGAGTGCCTCGATCCTTTGAAGTACCTGCTTCACGAACGGCCACCAGTTGGACATGTCCTGCTCGCCGTGAAACGTCTTGATCGACACCGCACCTTCGGCTTCGATCCCCGTATCCGTGGCACGCAGGTTGCGGAAGCTCTCGACGAACAGCGCCGCGCGGCAACAATCAGCACGAGCGACAAGGCGACCTGG
>JAPOYW010000411.1 GCA_026706425.1 Gammaproteobacteria bacterium | reverse complement strand
GGCAAGGCGCAGACATGATGTCATACGGCATCTCGGCGATGACCACGTCCCACCGCACATCGTCGATCTTGCCGTTCCCCGGTGCGCCGGCGAGTCCGACGTCCTGACACCAAGTGGGCGGCTGAAAGTTCACAGGAAAGACATAGTCCGGCTTGTCACCCACGATGACGGCGGTCCACCGTTCGGCCGCCGCCCGCATCGCCGTCCGTTGCTCGTCGGAGAAGCCTTCGCCCACCACCACGTGGATGTCGAAGTCGCCGGGACGCGCCGTCGCCGTGATCTCGACGCGAGGGCCGTCACGCACCGCGACCGTCATAGAATGTGGGCCGGCGATGTCGCCCAAAGTCCACCGGGTACTCGCCACGCCGTGAACGTCAGTGCGCGCCCAATCGTTGCTCACCGAACCGTTCCCAGGCTGTACCACGAACTCCACTTTGGCCCCGGACACGACTTGGCGCGCATCGTCGTAGGCCCGCACCGTCACCGGGTCGTTGAGTAGGCTGCCCCTCCCCTGGTACTGCCCGTCCCCGTGTGCAACCACGAGTTCCGCCACGGTCGGCTCAAGCTGCTCTTCGTCGGGCTCTGTCATGCAAGCGGCAATCCCGAGAAGCGTCAAGATCGCCACAATCCGCTTGGCGGAAGGGTTGTTTCTCTTTGTCCACCGTATCATGCTATAGTCCTCCGACTCTTGGGGTAATGACTACTCCTTCCCCTGCTAATACTTGGTTGGGCGGCGATAGTTCCCTTGCGGATCGCGCAACTCCATCTGCGACTCTCGGATCGCTTTCGTCAACATCACGGGCGAACGAAAGCTCGCGTGTCCGGGGGTTTCCGCTGTCTTCGGTCGCACCGTCTTCGGCTCGGTCGGCCTTCGGGGGGGTGCGCGGGATCCGGCTTGTCGGGGCAGCCGCCACGGCCGCGGCGGCTCCTGCGGTTTGTGGAGGAGCCAGAATGTGATGGAATGGACGCCCCCTCCCGACAGCCTCACAATTCACCGATGATGGTCGGTTCGTACTTACCGACCATCTGAGGGAGGAGGCATCCAATGGAGACGGCCAACGTCATCGGAATCGATCTGGCAAAGAACACCTTTCAGGTCCACGGCGCGAAGGCCGACGGATCGGTGGCGTACCGCAAGAAGCTGAGCAGGGCGAGGCTTCTGGGGTTTCTCGCCGCCCGGCCGCGCTGTGTGGTGGCGATGGAGGCGTGCGCCAGCGCCCACTACTGGGGCCGTGAGATCACGGCGCTGGGGCACGAGGTGAAGCTGGTTCCGCCGGTCTACGTCAAGCCGTTCGTCAAGCGGCACAAGAACGACGCCGCGGACGCGGAGGCGATCACGGAAGCGGCGCAGCGGCCGACCATGCACCTCGTGGAGGTCAAGACGGAAGAGCAGCAAGCGCGGGCGATGCTGTTTCGGACGCGCGACCTGCTGGTGCGCCAGCGCACGCAGCTCATCAACGCACTGCGGGGCCACCTGGCCGAGTTCGGCGTCGTGGCTCCCCAAGGCCCTGCCCGGATCGGACAGCTGGCCGGGGCTCTCGAAGATGGAGACTTCGGCCTGCCGAAAGCCGTCGTCGAACTGGGCGGGCTGCTGCTCGAACGGATCGACGAGCTCGACGAAAGGATCGATGGACTGAGCGTTGAGTTGCGGGACAGCGCTCGGGAAGACGAGGAGGCAGCGCGGCTGATGACGACCCCGGGAATCGGGCCGGTCACCGCGCTGGCCATCCAAGCCTTCGCGCCACCGATGGAGAGCTTCCGGCGCGGGCGCGACTTCTCGGCGTGGCTCGGCCTCGTGCCCAAGCAGCACACGACCGGGGGCAAGCCGAGGCTGGGCAAGATATCGAAGATGGGTCAGCGCGACCTCAGGCGACTGCTGGTCTCGGGGGCGATGGCCGTCATCCAGAGCGCGGTCCGACGTGGCGGTACGGCGGATCCGTGGCTGGCCAGCATGTTGGAGCGCAAGCCCAGGAAGCTGGTCGCGGTGGCCCTCGCCAACAAGACGGCACGCATCGTATGGGCACTCTCGACGAAGAAGGAGGTCTACCGGGTTCACACCGTAGCTGCCGCCGCCTGAACGGAGCGGCCAACGGAAGCAGCTGTCGGGGACGTGGGCAGAACGGACGAAACAGGTATGGGCAAACGGTCAACGAGACGGGATCGGGAAAACCAGGCGTTAACACAAAGCACCAAGCTTGCAGATGTGATTTGGACTCGGTCCGCGTATCTCCATACAGGCCAGCGGCTTATGACAATGCCGCGCGAACAGGCCGGATAGATGACAGCACCTGACCGCCCGCTCGAACCGGTTCTCCAGAACGCTGGCGTCACGGGGGCGTCCATGGATGTTTTCGCTTCACGAAAACCTCTGGCCGGGGGGTATCCCCCGGACCCCCGCGCGCCATGTTGATCGGCACGCAATGTCCCGGTTCGGCGGCTTCCCCGAAAGGGGCGCGGAGCGCCAGGCCACCATCACCTGACAGATTGCACACACGGGCCA
>JAPOYW010000279.1 GCA_026706425.1 Gammaproteobacteria bacterium | reverse complement strand
CGGCGTGTGCCGAGCGAGGGCATCGAAGTCGGTATCGCAGTGCAGGACCGCCAGGTCGGCACGAATGGCCACCGCGCCGATGAGACAGTCCACGAGCACGCGAACGGTCTCGCCCCGACGCCGGCATTGCCTGTAGAGAGCCGCCGCCTGATCGAAGTCGCCGGGCTGCGTCGGAACGAGCACGGCGCGGGCGATCAGCCGCCCGAGATCGCGCCAGTGCCGCTCGTTTCGGGCACCCGCCAACAGTTCCATTCGAATCGCGTCGCACGTCGCGAGGTCGGCGCGGAGCAACTCCCCGACTCGATTGCACGCCGGCGAACCCGTGTCGCGAAGAAACTCGACCCAGGCGGAGGTGTCAACGAGGATCATCGTGGCGTCCCCGCATCTCGTCGAGGTCGCCTTCCCAGCCCGACCCGCGCATCCGGTGGGCTTCTTCGAGGCTGAACGGCTCCGACGCGAGCGAACGCAACGCGAGATTGACGGCTTCCCGCTTGGTCGCCAAGCGGTACCGTCGCATGATGGCCGCGCAGGCTTCGTCGTCAATATCCACGTTGGTGCGTGCCATACACCAAGCATACACCAAGGTGACCGGCGAGCCCGTGATGCCGTAGCGCCGCCCGCTGACCCCTATCGTGGTGGGGCAACGACTACCGAGTGGGCGGCCCCTCGAACGGCTGCGAGATTCGCCGCGGCTGAAACGAGCTCGGTTCAAGAACCGGGACAAGCGTTCCCGTCGCGTTGTAGGGCGACATGTTGAGCCTCCGCTCGTCGAAGTAGACCAGTCGATTCGGTATCGCGCTGAGAATCGCCGACCGGTCGGCATCGGTCAGTCGCTCGGGACGGTACCGCACCGCGAAGTACGGCAGGATGCTCTCGGCGACGTCTTCCCGCACCGGATGGTCACGGGCGTACGTGGAAATGAAGACACCATCTTCCTGTTGCGCCGTGCGCCAGCCAGCGGAGTTCTTGTGCGAGCGATCCAGTGAGGCATGCCCGCCCTCATGAAACAAGACCTCCTCCAGGAAGCCGTTGCGGATCAGTTCCTCTGCGTTGCCAGTATAGATGTGGACGATCCCTGCTTCGTTACCCTGCAACAGTGCATCGACGGCGCTGACTTCTACTTCTCGGACTCCGGAGAGCAACGCTGCCGGGAGCCGCCCCAGTGCTGGAGCGTAGGTATCGACTTCCGACCGCGCGGCCTCTCGACTTCCGAATTCGGGATGGACCTGGAACTCAGACTGCCGTCCGGCGTACTGCACATTGAAGAGGTAGACGTCGATCCTGACCCATCTATTGGTCCGCCGATCCCAAAACTCCCGTATCCCACGGCCTCGATAGGTCACACTACGAAACGATGTGGGGTCTGATGGTCCAAGTATGTCCGGCGTGATCCATACCGTCCCCTCGAACGGCGGCCTCCCCGTGTGTCGCAGGGCGAAATCGGCGTTGCGGTCCCGATCCATCGTGACCTCGACCGTCTCCGCCACGTAGCTGGGCGCCGCCGTGGCGGTCACCGTAACTGTCCCGGACACATTCCGGAAGCGGTACCGCCCGTCCCGATCCGTCCTGGTGGATTCCCGCTGGCCGTTGTCGAGGCGGACTACCGCGCCGGCAAGCACCGGCCCGTTTCGGCGGCGGTCGCGTACCGCGCCAGATAGAGTGAAGGCTGGCGCCTCGACGGTCACCGAGAAGAGCTGCGTGGCCGTTTCGCCTTCCGGATCACGCGCCGTGACCCTGATATTCGACCGGCCGAGGTTCTCCGCCGTGATGATCGCGGTGGTTTCCTCGATGGTCACGGTGGCAACGTGGGTGTTGCTGGAGGTTGCCCCGTACGTAAGCGGGTCATCGTCCGGATCGCTGAAGTACTGTGCCAGCTCCAAGCGGACGCTCTCACCTCGTGGCACGGACTGAGCGGGGATCGAGCCCGACGGCACAGGCGCACGGTCGCTTGCGTCGACGGTCACCGTGAAGGACTGCTCGGCGGTCGCACCATGCGGGTCCATTGCCGAGACACTGACGTTCGCCTGCCCGGAGCTCTCTCCGCTGACGGTTACGATGCTCGCGGACACGCCGACTGTCGCGACTTGGGCGTCGCTGGAAGTCGCCCCGTACGTCAGCGCCTCGTCATCGGGTTCACGGAAATACTGGGCCACGTCGACCCTTACGCTCTCGCCGACCGACAGGGTCTGCGCGGGAATGGAACCCGACGTCACGGGCGTACGGTTGGTCGTCGGGGTCGGGCCGGTTGGCGATCGAGGTTCGTCGCCATCGTCCCCGCAGGCTGATGCAAGAACCAGCAGAAGCGCGACGACGGTGGGAAGACGCCTTGATGCTGGTAAGCACACGCTCACCCCGCCGGACCGTGCCGAGATCCGTGGGCAGATCGGCATTGAACCCAACTCTCCTACCCCGAACGACCAGCCGACGTCACGTCCTCAGTTCGCCGCCGCGTCGTCGAGCGGCTCGATCCTCAACACCGCCCCGGCCTCGTGGTCCGTCGTC
>JAPOYW010000673.1 GCA_026706425.1 Gammaproteobacteria bacterium | reverse complement strand
CGGCCATGTCCTCGGTGAATACCGGCTCGCCCAAGAGAACGACGCAAAGGTCCGGCTCGATTTCCTGGACGAGCCTTTCCAGGCGACGCGGTTCGTGGCCAAGGAGCGCGATCAAGCCCGTACGGGCACCTGGTGACTCCGTGCCACAGTACGGCAGGTACACCGTCTTGCGGATTCCGTAGCTCAGCTCCTTCCCGAACGCCGTGGCATACACCAGAGGCTTCGTGTAACAGATGCGAGTGGTCTCCACGCCCAGCCAATCCCGCAAGAACCGCAACAGCAAAAGGAGGTGCAGCTTGGTGAAGCACGTTGCATCGAGGACTACGGATCGAACGGCACCGACGAGCCGCTCCCGCGTGACGTAGGTGTGAAAAGCACTAACGACGCTAAACGGGTCGGCCACTTGGCAGCGCAGCACCTCCACGGACTGAGACATCCCACGCAAACTGGCGTCGATCTGTCGCGTGTTCCGGCGTCCCGTCTCGGTGTCGAGTGTGTCGTCGTAGCTAAACACTACTGCCCGATCAAGGTTGCCATCAAGCAGTGTCGTCGCCCGGACGGATCGAGGCTCGAAACTTCCTGCAACCAAGAAGAGGCCCGCCTCGTCGCTGGTGACCTCGATTCGGTCTACAGGTTCGAGCGCCGCCACCACGCTATCTCAGGCCCGAACGAAGCGCAGGACGCACTGCACGAGTTCGTCCTCATTCTCCCAGCGGTAGCGCTCTGCGCCAACAACGTGATCGATCAGGCTAGGGATGGCGGGTTCGGTGTGCGAGGTGTGCAATACCCGCCATCCGCGCTTGCCAGCAAAGAGGCCCAGCTTGTAGCTCTGGATCGGGTCGAACCCATCGGCAGCCGACGTGTCGATTACTCCAATCCGAGCTGTGAACGCGCAAAGCACGGGCACCTGCAGTACGTTGGCGGCGTAGGACGTCATGTCGGCCTCCGCGATCATGGACCAGCCGCGAGCCGCCAGACCCTCCCGGATCGCATTCAGCGGGAAACGGTCGGCGACCATGTCGGGCACAGACACGTACACCGTCTTCTCTCGCCTCCGCCTGGGGCGTAGCGAGACGCCAGTGAGCGCGACGTTGGCGAAGTCGCTCGGATGCGCGATGAGTTGCTCGGCGGTCGCACGGACCTCGGCTGCAAACCGACTGTGGTTCCGGTCGTCTGCTTGTTGCGAGACGGTGGGCAATGGCGGCAGTCCCGCCACCTCATCGAGCGGGGCCGCGCCGTTGTCGAGCCGTCCAACAATCACGTCGACTGGGCGGTTGGCACCCGCGCACAACCCGATTTCGAACATCGCGCGGGGTATCCCTCCACGGTCGCCGACGAGTGCGACGCGAGACTTGGCAATCTTGCGCCTAGCACCGTAGAACCATCCAGAGGGCCCATCGTCAAGCCTAACTTTCGGGAAGGCAAATCCGGCCACCGATAGCGCATGTGTCATGGCCTCCCGATCGGGGTCGTTGGGCTCGAGGAATGAACCCGACACGTAGACGACCAGGGCTGGGTTCGCTTTCGGGGGGCCGAAACCGGGGCTAATACGGGCCTTGGTCTCAATGAACGTACGGTCTAATGCCACCGGCGGGATCGTCGGTGTGTCAAGCGCAATCTCCAGGTCGGGCAGGACACCGCGGCTCAGTCGAAAGCTCCCGGGGACGGCGAAAAGCGATGGGTGAGCCTCTTTTCCGAGTCGAATGAACCCGCCGGCAAACGCTGGCCGGAAAGGCTCGGCCAGATCGTCGGGCAGCGAGTCGTCCGCGAAGAGGTCAGCTTCCTCCGACCGATATTCGAATCCGATCGATCGGCTTGCCTCGGGCACCTGCTTCACCTGCTGTGCCAAAGACCGGCAAAGCCGGCGCGACGCGTCATACGCGTTCCTGCGTCCAAAGTCGCGCGACCACATACGGACGACGTCGTGCTGTACCGAAGGCGGCACCGGTTCGAATGACCTGTTGGCAGAATCGTCCGCGTTCCCCCGGGCGGCAAAAATCGCGGAGCAGATCATCAACAAATCCTGGGGATTGCCTGAGGAGGCGGCGCAAACTGCGTCGAATCCCGAATAGGGGTAGTCGTTGTCTCCCGGCAGGGCTTTTCGGATCCCGGGAGTGGCGACCTCTCGACTGCCAAGCACTTTGTCTACGATCTGCTCCATGTGCGAAACGTACGCCGCACTGAGTTCATCAGAGTGGTCCAAGTGAAGGACGAATACGTCGGTGTCCTGCTCCTTCGGTCGACCCGATGGCGTGTTCAACGTGTGCCATTCGAACGGTCGAACAGCGAGTTTCGCGCAGTATGGCTGGCCGCGTAGCAGGAGACTGTTCAGAACGGATTGGCACGCGCGCGGCACCGGCGAGGACTCATCGAGTAGGACATAGAGGCACGGCCTCTCTTGGGCGAGCCATGGATTCGCGTGCCGCAGAGCCTCCGCAAGTCGCGCCACGATGGCCGGTAGGTCGCCAAGTGGCTGCCATGTACACCGCCTTGAGATCTGCCAAGATTGAATGCTGGCCTCTGCTTGTATCTGTAGACGGACGCAGTCAGCAGTGATGTTGCCGGTATCAAAACCGCCAGGAAGGCGGAGAACAGCACTGAAATCTGGCCGGGCCAGCTGATCGTCCCCATCCGCCAGTTCGCAGAGGACGCTTACGATTTCGAGCGCAAGGTAGTCCGCGAAGACCTGCTGAAACTGCGGAGTCAGGGGCGCGTCGCCGTCCTCTTCACGATCGTTAAACAGCGCGTGGAAAACGGCTGAGATTCGGGATACATGTGCGTAAACGCCGACGAAGTCCGATATCTGGCCACCGCTCGCCATCGTGCGGTAGTCGAGCTGGCGCAGAGCCATGGTCTTTCCCGTGCCCCGAGCGCCGACGACGAGGTGGTTGATCGGATATTGGAGGTCGCGCCAGACGGGACTCGCATCGCGCACGAAGAGGGTCGCCACATCCTTAGGAGTGTGGGCGTCTGCCTTGGCAACGTCGTAGAATGGGTTCATGAGTCGCTCGGCACGGACCAGTGGCCCGTCCCCATGCCTCGCAGTTGCGGATGATCCGGGGGTGCCGTGCGCGAGTCAAGGCGAGCAGCGTGGCCACCAATTGTCCCCACTAGTTCAGGACGACCGTGCTGCACGTCCCCAACGGGCTGGCTACGTTGGCCGCGAATCCAAGACTGGCAGTCGCGCCAAGGTGGCGGGACGGCGACGGAGCACTGCAATCGAGGTCCAAAGTGCAGAGCGGCCAGTCCGACCCACTGGAACTCCATCGAGGCCGACTCTTGGCGGCCTTGGCGCAGCAAAGCAAATGCTGTATACATACACAGTCTTTGAGCTACGGTCTGCGTTGGCGGCACGCTAGAGAGGAGCAAGCCACATGGCGCGTGATTCGAGAATCGAGTGGACGGACCACACTTTCAACCCTTGGTGGGGCTGCACCAAGGTTTCGGCTGCGTGCGACCACTGCTACGCCGAGAGCTGGGCGAAACGCGTCGGCCTCGACATCTGGAGCACTGGCAAGCCGCGTCGCTTCTTGAGTGACGCATACTGGCGGCAGCCCCTTCGATGGAATAGCGAAGCGGAGCATGCTGGGAGGCCCGCCCGTGTCTTTTGCGCCTCGATGGCGGATGTCTTTGAATGGAAGAAAGGGCTGTCCGCTTGGCGCAACCGGCTTTGGACGTTGATCGAAGATACGCCTGCCTTGGACTGGCTGCTCCTGACGAAGCGGCCGCATTTGGTGAGGCGTCTGGCACCCTGGGACCAAGAATGGCCCACGAACGTCTGGGTTGGGACGACGGTCGAAAACCAGCGGTGGGTCGACAAGCGTCTCCCACACCTCGCCGAAATCCCCGCGCGTGTTCGGTTTCTATCATGCGAACCGCTGCTTGACGAGGTCGCCTTGGCCCAATGGCTAGAACAAGGTGCCGTCAACTGGGTGATCGCTGGCGGCGAGAGCGGCCCATATGCCAGGCCGAGCGATCCCACATGGTTCTATGCGATTCGCGATGATTGCGAGGCACACGCGACACCTTTCCACTTCAAGCAATGGGGCGAGTGGGCTCCGGTGTGGTCCGTGGACGGCGGGTTGCCACGCTCTGTTGTAGACGATGGATCCTTTTCGACGCCGATGGGGCGTTTCGGCAAGAAGGCGAGCGGTCGAGAACTGGAAGGCCGAACTTGGGACGAACTTCCGCGACCTGCCCTTACGGTCGGTGAACGCGAGAAAATGACGGTAGCAGCAGCGTAGACGGAAACGAAACCAAGTCCTTCGACCGCAGGTGCTGCAATACCCGTGAGCGCTCTTTCCCGTCAGGCGTGAGTATGGCGAACTCCTTCTCCCGAAATAGCTGCAGGATTACTTGGTCCAGATCGGAAAACCGTGCCGCTGTCCTGTTGGCCAAGGCATGTCGGACGCCTTCAATCGCCACGGGACCATCCGACGCCAGATCGAACACCTCCTGCGCCATCGTGTCCAACAGGCCTGCAATCATGCGTTCGGCATCCATCGCGGCGAAGTTGAACAGTGGCAGCGAAGCCGGCTCCTGCAACGCGTCCCAGCCCAACATGCCGAAGTCCCCAGGGCCGTAGTGCTCGAACGTATTGTTGGTGGCCCAGTGGCACTGCATCATCACATCCCGGGCGGTTGGATGCCGCGAGAGGTGCAGGAGCCAAAGTGCCCGGCGTGATTTCAACGGACGGATGAAGAAAGGCGTGTCGTACGTCGCTCGAGTAATGTGCCGGATATGGTCACGGAGTGTCCGTTGGACCACGGCCCGACCACCAGCGCCATCCCTGTCCGCAAGCAAGCTGCGTATATCGGGCACGGACAGCTGCAGAGGAGCAATCCCTCTGACTCTCTCGGGATCATTGTCCAGATAGTTGATCAGCACATCGGCGGCGAAGGTCAGGATTACCTCCGCGTTCCGCAGATCCCGGAGAATGCGACCGACGAGATCCAGCTCGACTTGTGAGAAGCCCGTCTGGTCAAGAAGAAAGATGGCTCGACCGGACCGAGGCTGCCGACGACGGATGTCCGCGACGATTCCATCTACTTCGTCGGCGAACCGACCGGTACGGACGACAATGTCGTTCCCTACCGGATCGTATCCCCTCTCCACGAGAACTTTGGACAGGTGGTCCGCGTGGTCCTTGTTCACGTCGACGAAGTAGCACTTGCAGTCGAACTGCAGCGGTTTCGTACGTTTGGCGTTCAATCGCTCGCGTGCTGCGGCCAGCTCCTCGAGCATGATCAATGGTGTGCCCGAAATCAGCGTGTCACCGTCATCGAGGAACGTGCCACCACCGGCGAAGCCGTCGACGAGGTCCAGCTTGAACCGATCTTGGCCCAGACCGACATTCAGCCGATCGAAATACGCCCGCAGGTAGTTCCGCAGAACAACCAGCTTCGCCTTGCTGTGCGGCTGAATCTGCGGCGGGTCGCGGCCTGGAGGCCAGTCGAACAACATAGGGTTTTCGCCTCCCTGCAAGCCAGGGTGTCCGTGCGTTACGAGATGAAGCGCGTCGTATGGAGACTACCCGAACAACTGGTCAGGCCCTGCCCCTACGGCAGGGCCTTGAGGATCCTGGCGGGATTCGAACCCGCGACCTTCCCCTTTAGTCAAAGGGATGCTCTATCCGCTGAGCTACAAGCGCAATACCACAATGGTGGCGGCGATACACCATTTAAAGGGACACCGCCCGTGCGTTCAATTTGCGTCCGGAGGCTAGGCAGGCCCGCAGGGGTATCCCGTAAGGCGGTACGGTCACCCCCTTACGCGTCAGGGTCGAAAGTCCGTATCTGGTCCATCAGCTCCCGGAGCTTGCTTTTGGATGCGGATGCCTCAAGAAACCTGCCGTAGGCTTGGTACGCGTTGTCAATCAGCTCGTCATAGGTGACGACTCGGATACCTAGCGGACGTAGAGACTGTTCGCCGCTTTGCCTCGTGGCCTCATCTGTCCATTCGCTCGGGAGTCTGCCGACCACGCACACGGCCTCAATAGGCAAGGAGGCGTTGTCATTGGCGCTCTTGGCAAGTTCCTTTTTCAACTCTGCGATGTAGCCGGTCACCTGGCTTTCAAGTCCGGTCTTCGTGACAGCGGCTGAGCGCCTCTTCAGTTCGACGATGACATGCGCCGCCGCCACACGGCGATACCTCGTGTACTGAATGTCGATTCGCTGCCTGTTTTCGAGCACCTTCTCCATACGGCGCTCCAGGTCGTCAAACCTTGTCGCCCGCTCCCACCCGGGATCCAGGAGAAACAGGTGGTCGAAGATGTACTCCTGCAACACGCGTTCCTTGGCGTCGTCGTCCAGGCTCTCACGGAGTCTGCGAATGACCGCTAGACGCTCCTCGACGATCTGCCGGTAATGCTCTGCCTCAAGCGCATCGACATCATTGAGGTAGCTGAGGAAGTCGTCGACCTTGGTAACGTCGATCTCATCCAGCAAGTCAATGGCGTGGTTCATCTTGAGGTGCTCGAATAGCATTACGCCGTTCGCGTACGCGCCCTGCCGCTCCGACTCGTCGATTCCGGCCTTGTCGATGTCTCCGAAGATCTTGCTGGCGAACTGCTTCAGTCGGGCTGGACGGAGAGACTGATACCACTCATTGAGGTAGGGGTTGGACGTTAAGGCATGCCGCAGTCCTGCACGCTCCTTCAGGGTATTGGTCTGTGTCCAGATCGCCTTTAGCTCGGACTGAATGAACTTGGCGAGTGCCCTATAGCGGGCATCGTCCTCGGCGATCCGTTGGCGGCTGGAAGTCGCAATGTCCGGCTGATTGTCCTGATCGAGGAAGTCGGCTTCGATCTCGCCAAACATGTACTTGGTGATCATCCCTCCTAGGCGGAACTCCTGCAGAATGTCTTCTTGCGCGACTTTGCCTCGCACCACGACCGTGATCTTGTTGAGGTTGTCGCTGTCCAGGACGCCTTCACCGTCGAGGTCATTGGACCGCCACGCTATGGCAATCCAACCGCGAATGGCATACGGCCCCTGAATAGATGCATTGCCATGCTCGTCAAAACGATGCTCGCGGCTGAACGCACCAAGGATGTCTCCCCCCTCATCCTCCTCTAGACGGGGACAATGGGCAGCATAATCGCCGTCGTACTGAAAGATGAACCGGGCCTTGTGGTAGTAGTCCCTGTCCGCGACGGTGATGGGATCCCCGTTCACCCTCACAGTGAAGTCGTAGGAGTCGCCTATGATGCTGAAGCGGCGGGCGATGCGACGACGCAATCCGTTGACGGAGGCTTGGGTCAGGCGCAGCTTCTTGAGGTCGGTGATATGGATGCTAGTGCCGTGCCCGTAGGGGACTTGCCCGTTGGTCTGGATGGATTCCGGCTCGTACCTGCCGATTGCTGACGGATTCTCCGCATCGATCGCCTCCCGGATCTTGGCAGCGTCCATCAGGAAGGCTTCTGAGCCCGCCCCTTCCATGCGGGTGTACACACGGAAAGTGTTCGCGATCGAGAACAGTGAGAGCTTGCCGATGCCTTTTCGCCCCATGGGACGACGGTGGTGCAGGGGCGTGAGGTACTCGTCCTCCTTGCCTTCAGGGCGCTTCTGGTAGCCGACGTAGAGATACTTCCCGTTGACGTCTTCGAGGCTCATGCCGCAGCCGTCATCGGTGACCCTGATGGTCTTGTTGTCGATGTCGAAGTCGACATCGACGCTGGTCGCATCGGCATCCCACGAGTTTGCGATCACCTCGGCAACGACGGCGGGCGTGTTGCTGTAGAGGTTGAGTCCCATGTGGTTCAGCACGTTGAGGCTGATCGTCATGAAGTACTTGGCGTCGGTGTCAGGCATTGGCTGCCGCCTTGGCTAACGAGTTCCCGATGAGTTCCCCGATTTTGACGGGCACCGCGTTACCCACGTGGCGGGCCAATCTACAGAGCGGCAGGGGCTCGTCAGGGTCGACGAGGAGATAGTCGGCCGGGAAAGTTTGGAGCAGCGCGGCTTCCCGTAAGGAGACCGAGCGATCCTGCACGGGGTGACCGAACCGTCCGGTGCTGTAGTAGCAGAACTGCGTGGTGATGGTCGGTGCCGGTTCGTCCCAGACCATCCGGCCGTATGGAGCGGGATAGTGCGTGCGCGTGTGGCAAGGGTTCACCAGCCCTTTGTCCCAGTCCTTCCACGTGCCTCCGGGCTTGGATTGACGAATACGGGCCAAGTTGGTGGGCGTCAACTCGAGCGTCGTGTGGGCGGGGTCATCTGACGCCGTCTGTCCTGCGCGGATTGGCGGCAATCCACGGATGTAGTCGGCGACCTTCGCCTCTCGGTGCCTGTGTCCCTCCGGCAACGCGATAGGCCCGCCTCTAGAAGCGACCATGACAAGCCGACGACGCCGTTGCGGAACGCCGAAGTCGCAGAAGTTCAGCACCCTGTGGTCGTGGTCGTACTTCAGATCATCCAGGATCTCAAGCAGGCTCTTGAAGGAGGGGTGCTTGGCGAGGCCGGGGACGTTCTCCATCGAAACGAACTCCGGCAACCCCTCTTGGATCAGGCGAGCGAACTCGTCAACTAGCGAACAGTCCTCTGAGGCCTGGCTGCGTCTCGTGTGGGCAGAGAACGGTTGGCACGGAGCACACCCAACCAGAGCCTTGAAGTCGGCTTCGGCATAGTAGGAGTCGAGATCATCGAACGCTATCTCCCGGATATCCGCCTCGATGAACGTCGCGCCCGAGTTGTTGGTTTCGTAGGCGTAGCGGCATGTGGGATCGATGTCTACGCCGGCCCCAACCTCGATACCCGCGTCCCTAAGGCCCCGGGTCAATCCGCCGATCCCGCAGAACACGTCGACGGCACCGACGGGCTGGCTAGACGTTTCGGCACCTTGGTCTTCTCCCCCCGGTGTTCGCGACATGGCGACGGTCATTACAACCTCAGCTATCTATCGACCACGCCCAGCCCGACCTTCTTGGGCTGGGACGCCGACGTGGCGGCGGCGCTCCACGGTACTCGACTCACAAGCCCCAAGTGCGGCCCGCCACCGTGATCAGGGTGCGCCATACTTTACGACACTTGGGTTTGGCGTGTTCGAGTCATTGCGACCGACGACCGCAGCAAGGCCAAAGAACCCACGCTAGCCCTTGGGCCAGTCCAGCAACCCCACGTTCCGTGCCATCGTCCCCCGACGCCAACTTGGGGACGGCTCCGAGACCCCCAACGCCGTGAGCCGTTCTTTTAGATTGCCTCGCCGTTGTTCGGCATCCTCTGTCAGGATCCGGGCGCGATCAATCGCGGAGGGAATGCGAGTGGCATCGATCCGCTCGTTGCTCAACAGGTCGATCAGCGACGGGAGGCCGGGGTCCGGAGCCCGACGAACAAAACGAGCGTTAAGGGGCCTCACCGCAGAGACGGATCCTTGCGCCAAGATGGCCAAGATACGCGACAGACGCTCTTGGTCCTCAGCCTCTGGCCGTCTACCGGCGAACCACTCATCGATCATAGGGCAGCTAACGCGAAGGATTCTGGCGAGCAGGGTTCTGTTGAGTGCCAGCGACGCCATTAGGTTCACCAACTGATCAACGAAGGGGACCGTTGCGTTCTCACGCTCAAAGCCAGGGGCCATGGGGCCTCTCACAAGCATTCTTGCCTCACAAGTCGCGCCTCAACGCCCATGACCTACGACGACCGCGTCCAGATGACGGACAAACTGTCCGACGAAACCAGCGACGTCCGCCTGGATGTCGTCGTCGCGTTGGCCACCGTTCAGGAAGCCAGCGGCTCGGTGCGGCCCGAGGCCCTCCGGGTCAAGGAAGTCCTCGCGCAGGATTGCCAGCGCCGACAATACGTCCACATCGTGTGCCAAGGGCCGTAGCGGCTTGACAACGTCATCGACCCCGGAACCGTAGTACCGAAGAACGTAGTAGAGGTCGTACGCGTCCTTCTCTTCGCCGCGATTGCGGAAGGCCAACGCCTTGAGCACGATGAATGCGCCTGGGCCGCACACCCGAACCTTTCGCGTTGCCCTCTCGCCCTGGATCGTCATCCCGGACAACCCGACAGACACCAAGTCCTGAAAGGCGAGGTGCAACCCCGGCACGATCACGGCAGCGAAGTCGGGTTTCAGGTTGCGCAGTCGACCACCCTTGTCACCAGACCGGGTCGGCTGCACGAGGAAGTCGACGCCAACGCCGGGATAGGCCAGATCCGGTCGCCATCGCTGCCGCATCGCATTGCCACGGTCGTTGGTGTCGAGAGCGAAACCAGCACCACGGAGGCGTTCGGCGACCCTCTCGTAGAGACCGGTACTTAGCAGTTCGACATTTAGTGCCAAGTCGACATCCATCGTGCCGATATGGGCGTCCAAATGCACCCCGACATCCTGCGGTACAAGCAGGGAGGGCACGAGTCCGCCGACGACCACGATCTCGTCCATGAGATCGCCAAGCTTGGTGGCGACGTAGAGGCACGTAGCCTTGGCTTGGAGAGTGGTCGCGGGATCGTACCCGTCGGAAGTGCTGGGTTTCACGGAGTATCGCCCCATTGGAGATAGGTCGACTTCACCTCGCCGGCGACCTCCTTCGCCCGTTCCGGATGGGCATGCAGGTCGAGATACGCTTGGACTGGCGATACGCAGTGCACGCCGTCACGCACCTTCACACCTTGAAACACGCCGGAGTCATCCGGTACTAGCAGCCAAACGTTGGCACCTCGATCCGTGGGACGGAACGAAAGGTCGCTTAGGCTCCGAAGCGCCCCGGCGTTATGAATGTACAGACTGGCGATCCGGAATCCTGCGAATCGGCCGAGGCACCATGCGGCGGCGAGCCCCGTGGCGGCGTAAGGCGGCGTGTGCGGTTGGTCTCCGAGAGCCCTCGCGAGACCGCGAATCAGTTCGTCGCCGTCACGAGCACTGATGTGGCCAGCGATGCGGCGATGCTTGCTGAAGTCGTACTCGTCCAACCAAGCGCGGAGCAGGAGATCGTAGTCGGGTACCTGAATCAGGTTGCCGTACTTCGCCACGAGGCCTTGGTCAGCGAGGTTTCGGACAATGCGGCTAACGTATCCCTCGTCCATGTCGATTCGGCGGGCCAGTTGGCGCTGCGACAAGTCGATGCCCGGGCTCATTAGAAGCTCACGGGCTACACGCGACGCCACCCGGGCGAACGCGGATGGCGGGCGACCGCGGCGTTTGAACCGGTTGGCGTTTCCTTCGATCCGGACCAGGATCCGGGGCGCGCGGATGTACGCGTTGCCAGACAGATCGAGCCAGCTGCAATCCTCGTCGCTGCAAAGGCGCCGGCCCGATGGGCCCATGAATGGGACCGCTAGTACCGGTATGATGGCGTTCCACGACGCGCGCTCGTGCATTTCGGAAACGCGGGCCTTTAGACCACGGATTGCGTGATGCAACGCAGCCGTGTAGGTCGCCGTTCGGCATTCGAGCACGAATGCCGTCTCGCCGGCCACTAAGAACGCATCCGGTTCGCCAGCACCGGCCCATTGGTCGAGGCCCTCTGGTTGGTGGAGTGGTTGCTCCACGAGGTCGGCGAGACGTTCTATCGCCTCGCGCTCGAATAGGTCGTATGGCATGGAACACATGCTGGACGTTAAAGCATATGTTGACCAATGTGTCAAGCTACATAATTTAGTTAAGTCCATCTGCCACGGGCGGTCGAAAATCGGCCCCGTCGCGCTATAGTGCCGCGCATAGGCAACGTCATTTGCTCCCTACCGCAGTCGGTCGTACACGTCACGGCGCGCCTCGCTACGGACTCGCACGAAGAATGGCCCTGAACCCCATCGCCTACACCGAGAACGTCGTCCGCAGCTTCCTGCGATACCAACTTACGGCCTACCCGTTCGCCGACCCGGGTCTGCATGCCCAGATGCGCGATCTGCTGTCGTTGGATCACACGCGCCAATCACCGTTGCTGGAGGGCCCCTACGTCAGCCTGTCGCGCCCGTTCCGCGAGGGTGCCGCCGTGGAAACCCTCGTAGACCAAGGCCTTGTCCACCCCCTGCTGCGCGAACGGATTCCAGACGACATCACGCACCTCTACAGCCATCAGCAGCGTGCCATCGAAGCCATCGCGGCACGCAAGACGACGCTCATCTCGACCGGCACGGGCTCTGGGAAGACGGAGTGCTTCCTCTACCCCATCGTGAGCCAGGCGTTGCGCCTGCGCGACGACAACGCCGCCCCAGGAATCAGCGCCGTCATCGTCTATCCCATGAACGCGCTAGCCGAAGATCAGCTCATGCGACTGCGCGGCTTGTTGGCCGGGACCGGCATCCCGTTCGGCATCTACACGGGGCGGACACCTGAGCGGCAGACACAGGTTGTCGGGGACCAGCTTCCCGCAGGTTCGTCGCGGGCCGACTACCAAGCTCGACTGGCGCGTGCCCAACAGGAGAGCACCGGCGAGACCATCTATCCAGCCGAGGAGGTCTGCTCGCGCGCGATTATGCGGACGCCGGGACGACAACCCCGGATCCTGCTGACGAACGTGAAGCAGCTTGAGCTGCTACTCACGCGGCAACAGGACATCGAACTGTTCGCCGATGCCCGGCTGGACTACCTCGTATTCGACGAAGCGCACACCTTCACCGGCGCACTGGGCGCGGAAACGGCCGTTCTGATCCGACGCCTTCGCGCGTTCTGCAATGTGGATCCGGCTGCAACGCGCTGCGTCGCGACATCAGCCACCATCGTCGACCGCGAAGATCCCGAAGCCGCCCGGAACTTCGCGGCCCGGTTCTTCGGCGTGGACGCAAGCGCTGTCGCCACGATTGGGGAAGACTACGAACACGAGGTCTGGGCGGAACCACGCACGGTTCCACCGGTGCCTCGCGATGACTCCGTCGCGATCTTGGACCAGAGCGTCCAGGCTGTAGAGGACGAGGAGCCGGATGGCGGCCTAGTTCGCAAGGTCTATCGATCACTGTGCCAAGCGGACCTCGGCGACGGACCTTGGCAATCCGCGCTGTACAACGCCCTTGCAAGCAACCAGATCGTCTTCCGGCTCAACGAAGAACTGGCCGGTCCTCGACTGCTAGGGGAACTCCCACCAGCTTTGGAGGAATCCGTCGGCCGGCCCGTATCGGAGGCTGAGGTGCTCGCCTGGCTGACGCTGGGCGCGGCCTCGCGACGGGACAGTAGGCCGTTGTTGCGACCGGTCGTTCACGCCTTCGTTCGCGGGATCAGTGGCGCCGTTGTATCGTTCCCCGGCGATCGGCAAGGCCCTCGGCTCTGGCTCGCCGCCGATCACATGGACGGTGGCGAAGGCCATGGGATCGCTCATTTCCCCGTCACAACCTGCACGACCTGCGGCCAGCACTACTTCATCGCCCACCTCAAGGATTTCGGCTTCACGGGCAAGGCACCCAGCGGCGGGGATGCCGGTGCCGACGGCACATACTGGGAAGCGTTGGCGGAGAATCAGGGCGGCAAGCGGGTCGTCCTGGTGGATCACCTGATCGGCGCGAGCGACGACGAAGACGCGCCTCCCCACGCCCGCACTGCGCCCCTGCACTTCTGCCGCCATTGCGGCACGGCCCATCCGGACTCGGTCTCTCGATGCCGACACTGCGGGGAGGAATCGCCGCCCGTGCAGCTTTGGGCCGTCAAGCAGAACAAGAACAACCCGGGGCTGTTGACGAGTTGCCTGTCATGCGGGTCGCTTGGCGGGCGCCGCGCCGGCGGCCACTATCGGGAGCCCGCCCGCGAGGTGCGGGCGATCAACGTGGCGGACGTCCATGTGTTGACGCAGGACATGGTTCACCACGCCCAACGCCAGCGCCTGCTGGTATTCTGCGACAACCGCCAGGACGCTGCGTTTCAAGCCGGTTGGATGAAGGACCACGCCCGTCGTTTCCGGCTCCGGGCGTTGATGGCGGATGGTATCCAGAACGGCCACCGGTCCGTCGGCGATCTCACTGCCTACCTAGACGATCTGATGGAGGGCGACGAGACCCTTTCGCGAGCGCTGCTCCCAGAGGTCTGGGCCGTTGCCCGCCGCGAAGGCGGCGGTGGCCGACATGAGCAGGAGCGACGCAAGTACCTTCGGTTTCAGGTCTTGCGGGAGGTCGCCCTGTCCTCCCGCCAGGCTCTTGGCCTCGAGCCTTGGGGTCGGCTGAAGGTGGAGTACGACGGGCTCGACGCGACATCACCATGGATTCAGCAGCATGCACATGCGCTGGGAATCTCGCCCGAGAAGCTGCGCGAAGGTGTCGCGAGTGTCCTCGACTACCTGCGCCGTCAAAGGATCCTGCACGACCCCGAACACGAGATCTTCACCAGGTATTGGATGGAGGGGAATCGCGAGATTCAGCAAGGCTATCTGCCGAGTTTCCTTAGCCCCAAGGCGACCAAGCTGCGCCGCACCCCCAACGAGAAACCGGAATTGGTAGCGCAATGGCTGAGTGAACGCGGCGATACCACCATGCGCCAGATCGCGGGGAAATGGGGTGCCGCTCCAGATGCGGTGGAACCGCTGTTAGAGAGTCTGTTCGACTTCCTAGTCGATGCGAAGCTGCTGTCGCCTGTGCGGCTCAAGGGGTCGCGCGGCAGACCTGTACCCAACGTTCAGGGCGTCTACCAAGTCAATGCTGACAAGCTTCGCCTGAACCCCAACAGAGGTGTCAGGCGCTGTCGGACGTGTCGCCGCGCGACGACGCGCTTGCTTCCCCACGACCGGTGTCCGGCGTGGCGGTGCCAAGGCGTTCTCGAGTGGGAGCAGGAGAACGAGGACAACTACGATCTGCAGTTGCTGGACGGCGCGTATTCCATGCTCCGCCCCGAAGAACACACGGCGATGGTCCCAAACGAACAACGCGAACGTCTGGAGAACCTGTTCAAGGGGTCGTCCGACGCTGTGAATTGCCTGGTGTGCACGCCAACCCTGGAGCTGGGCATCGACATTGGCCAGCTCGACTCCGTGTTGATGCGCAACGTGCCCCCACTACCCGCGAACTATTGGCAACGTGCCGGGCGGGCTGGACGCCGCCACCGGATGGCCGTGGACATCACCTATTGCCGGCCTGTCTCGCATGACCGAGCCTATTTCGAAGAACCGACCAAGCTCTTGGCCGGAAGAATCGACCCGCCCGCGTTCAACCTGCGCAACGACATCATGGTCGCCAAGCACGTTCACGCCACCGTGATCGCCGAGTTGTACCGGTACGTCCGGGACCCAGCAGTGGCCCAAAACGAACGAGATGCGATTGACGGCACGTTGCGACGATGCCTGCCCCGCCGGGTGGAGTCGTATCTCTTCGAGGATGGCGCGATCCGGGTTACAGCGTTCGACTTCGCCGCCCTGCGTGACCTGATCGACTGCCGTGTGGACAGCCTCTCCGCTGCCGTGGAGGTCGTATTCGAGCAAGGCTGGCCCGATGGTGACGCGGACGTCGTTGCCCCGGCGACGCTGCGGAAGCACGTGGAGAGCTTTGTCCACGAACTGGAAGACGTCGTAGCCCGCTTGCGTCGGCGGCTCCGGTGGGCGATGGATCAGATCGCTCGGCTGAATCGTGAGCGCGAGACCCGCGGCTCGCTTACGCCCGAGGAGGATGCGCTCTTCAGGCGCTGCGATCGGTTCGTCAAGCAGATCAAGGCGACGGATCGTCCCCACAATCAAGCCGAGGGCTACGACGACTTCAACACGTTCAGCGTGCTAGCGGCCGAGGGATTTCTGCCCGGCTACGGACTGGAAGTCGGTGCCGTGGTTGGCTGGGCGGACATCCCGTTCTGGCAGTTGGGTGCCATGTCGTTCGCCCTTCCCCGCCCACCGGCGACGGCGTTGCGCGAATACGTCCCGGGCAATCTCATCTATGCGAATGGCCACAAATTCGTTGCCCGCCGCTTCCACCGAGAACCAGGCCAGGAGAGTGCCGAGATGCCGTTCTACGAAGTGTCCGTGGAGCGGCAAGCGGTCAAGGAGACCTCCGGCGCGGGCTCGACATTCGGGGCGGTGATCCAAACGATGGCCGTCTGCGATGCCGATCTCATCCACACGTCGCACATCTCCGACGAGGAAGATCTCCGCTTCCAGCTAGGCGTCGCCGTGTACGGGCTCGAAAGGGACCAACACAACGGCGGCCAGGCTTTCCGTTGGGGCACCATACCGGTTCACCTGCGCCGCGGCGTTCGCATGCGGCTTGTCAATGTGGGCGCGTCCTCGACCGTGGCGGGCGGCGACTTCGGGTATCCCGTGTGCACGGTCTGCGGTCAAAGCGTGTCGCCGCTTTCGTCTGTCCGGCAGCACGAAGAGTTCGAGAAGGCGCACACCGAGCGATGCGGACGGATGCCGCGATCCATTGGCTTCCACGCGGAAGTCGTCGCGGACGCATTCTCGTTGCCCGGCTGCGACGATGCCGAGACAGCCTACAGCGTGCTGGAAGCGCTTCGCTTCGGTGCAACGCGCGTGCTCGACATGCACATGGAGGATCTACAGGTTCTGGTCATCGGTCATATCGACCGCGAGGAGGTCACCGGGGTGTTGTGGGATCCGATGCCTGGCGGGTCGGGGTTGCTGGAGCGCATGTGCGAGCGGTTCGATGATGTCGTGGCGGTAGCCCGCGAGGTGGTCGAAGCATGTCCGGGCCGCTGCGAGTCGTCATGCGTTGATTGCTTGCAGACGTTCCGCAACGCGTACTACCACAACCGGCTTTTCCGCGAACGGGCGTTGGAGAAGCTCGACGAGTGGGGACGTGGACTGGTGTTCGAGCACGACATTCCGCCGTTGCAGCCGGACCAACCTACGGACGACAAGGCCATGCCCGTGAACGATGCCGAGACCAAGCTCCGCCATCAGCTCATCGCCGCCAGCTTCGGCGAGGGTATCCGCGGCGAACAGATTCAGCTTGGCAATCCGCTGGGAACGACGACGCCCGACGTGATCTACCGGGCGGATGACGACGGACCGCATGAAGGCGCTTGCATCTATCTGGACGGGCTGAGCGACCACTTGCACGGCAATCCCCAGACGGCGGAGAAGGATCGCGAGATTCGGACTTGGCTTCGCAACAGGGGCTACGAGGTCATCGAGATCGCTGCCAACGAGCTAGATGACGTTGACGCGGTGGTGCGGCACTTCCAGCGACTGGCGGCGTACTTGGGGAGGAAGGATCTCAGGCGGAAGGTTCGGCAGGATCGGTCTTGGTTCCCGCATTAAGGAAGCCAGACTGCACCATCGGCGTACTCCGTTCGGCGCGTAATGGTTCTCTTACAATCGATGTTCCTCTCTTCCATGGATTCCCGTGTATGACCAAGCACCCGTTCGCGCAGCTCATCAAGCAACCCGAAAGCGAGACACACGACTACGAAAACACGGCGCACGACGGGATCGCTGAAGTCCACATCGCTGTCGTCGCCCGCTGATGGCGAAGCCGAAACCGTTTCTGCCCCTAGCCCGCTTTCGCCGGTCTCCGCGCAGATCCCACGGCCAAGACCGGAGTGGCGGCACCGCGACCAACGCACTGCTGCCTGCGCCGGTACGTTCCGGCCTCTACGTCGATGTGGAGAACCTGTCCGACGCGCGCGCCCCATGCGCAGTGTGTCATTGAGGCCGTCCTCGAGCAATGGCCGGATGAGCGTCCTCCGGTCAGGCAGCTCTCACTCTACGTTCCCGCACAAAGAACCGAACTATGGCGGTTGTGGGCGCGCACTAGGTTTCCCTCGATGGGGTTGCGAGTGAGGGGCGTCCAGCGCTTCACCCGAATCGCTTCCAAGAACGCTGCCGACATGGCCATCGCCGTCGACGCGATCCACGACTTCGCTACGGCGGCCGCCAGCCACATCGCGGTGATCAGCAACGACAGCGACTTCGCCGCGCTCTTCGTGAAGCTCCAAGAACTCGCTGAAGCGACGGGCCAGCCGCCACCGTTCCAGTGGATCACCGTTGCAGGCGCCAGCGGGATTTCGCGGGAAATCCAGCAGTTCGTTCGCGCCGACATGCGTTGGGACATCGTGGTCGAAGCCCCACCCGCACCAACGCCAGTAGGACCCTCGGCCTCACCAAACCGCTCCCGCGCCAAGGCAGGTCGCGCTGCAGGCACGAAGCCCCGTCAATCGGCAATAAAGCCAGACAACCGCGAGGTCGCTATCCGGCTCATCGCCGAATTGCCCAAGGGGACCTTCAAGGCCCAACACGCCCTCAACGTCATCGCCCGTCTCTGGCCCGGACACCCCGCTGCCGGCAATACCCAGCTTTGCGGCCAGTTCCTCGCGAAGGAGCTCTGGCCCCACCTCCAGCAGCTTGGCGTGAAGATGGTGCGCGAAACGTCGCCGAGGACCTACGAGATTGGTGCGGGCGTCAAGACGCCAGGCTCCCCTTAGATGGCCGCACGCCGGAACGCTGATTCTGCTCGACCCATTCCTTCTTTCCTTCTTTGACCAGTCCCTAACGGTCGAGCATCATGCCAATGACGACATCGGGCAGTACCTTCAACTCATGCCCTCCGTCACTGCGTCCGATGGCACGAGGTTCCTCAAGGCCGCCATCCCCAGGCGCAAGGCAATGCGAATAAGAGGAGGCCATGACCATGACTGGAACATTGGACGCCGAGGAGCGGGACATCCTCGTGCGATTCGAGCGCGGTGAGCTGGTCGCCCGTTCGGACGCGGAACGGGAGATGAGTGTTGCTCGGGAAGCGGCCAGCAACACGTTCAACAAGACCCGCCGTGTTAGCCCGGGGGTGACCGAACGCGACGATTCGCGAGGGCCCGAAGTATCTCGTCGAGCACGTCGTTGAGGCGCCCGCCGAGATCTTCCGCGAGGAACCTCAGTACAAGGTAGCCGTTCTCCTGCAGCAATGCGTCCTTGCGACGGTCGCGACGGTAGGCATCGGGGTCCGAGAGATGCTGCGGCCCATCCAGTTCGATCACGACACGCGCATCGGCATCGAGGAAGTCCACCTCCATGTCACCCCGTTCGCAGAATGGGATCGGCAGGTGTGCGTTTGATCGAAACCGGTCCCGAGTGGCCGGATTGTCCTGCAATCGTCGCAGCAGGAACGCCTCGCTGGCACTACGTACGCGACTGACGTCGGCGTCGTTCGTAGTCACTTCATCGACGAGCTCGAGAAACAGCCGGGCCGCATGTGCATCGACGCCGTCCCGCGCAAGACGCGAAACGCCTGACTGAAACTGTTGTTTCCAACGGTCTTGAGCCGGCAGTTCGACCTCTGCAGGCCAGCCGGGCACGGCGCTTGCCGGCCGTTCAATGGCGTATCCCTGGGCTTCGTAGGCCCGGCAGCGTCTGTCGAACATCCGCGCCAGCATCGGCGCATCGAGGTCCACATAGTCGTAGACGCGCACCTCGCGCTTGCCTTCATGCAGCCGGTGTAGGCGCCCCACGTACTGCGTGACGGTCCCCCGCCACGATATCGGCATGGTCAGGAACAACGTGTCGAGGTGAGGCTGGTCGAATCCCTCGCCGACGAACCGGCCCGTGGCTAGTACAACTTGCGACTGATCGCGGCTGATCCTGGCGAGCTCCGACGATAGGGCCTTCCGGCTCATGCCCCCTCGCAGCGACACCACGTCAAGTTCTGCGTCGGCGAGGCGCCCCGCGAGATCGTCGAGATGATCAATCCGTTCCGTCAGCACCAGCGGCGACCGACCGTCGTGGATGCTGTCTACGACCTCGCGGCAGATCGCCGAATTGCGCCCCGGGTCGGCGATCAATTGACCGCAGAGACGTTGAAACTCCACCCGCAGATCGGGCTCCGGATCGCCGCTGGCGCGGAAGCCCGTGGGTCGCACGATCACACGCCGCGAAAACGAGCCTCCAATGTGCTGAACGGGCCGTTCGGCACGGTGACGGATCGGTCCACAGTGCAGGAACATAATCGGGTGGTGGCCGTCCTTGCGGGTGACAGTTGCAGTCAATCCCGTGACGTATTTCGCCTTGGCGCGACTCGTCACCAACTCGAAACTCCGTGCTGGGACATGGTGGCACTCGTCGACGATGACGAAACCGTAGTCCGCGACACGGTCGTCGACGTGCCCCTTCCTGACCAGGCTCTGCATCGATGCGACGTCCACCGCGCCGTAGAGTTTCTTCTTCCGGCCGCTGAAGCGTCCGAACCGGGCTTCGCCGATGTCCAGGAATTCAGATAGCCGGTCTATCCACTGTTCAAGCAGTTGCTCGCGATGGACGACGACGAGCGAGTTGACCCCCCGTTGTGCGATGAGCCAAGCAGCCACGACGGTCTTGCCGAACGCCGTGGCCGCCGCGAGAACGCCCGTGTCGTGCGCGGCCAGGGCACGTGCGGCGGTCTCCTGATCGGGGCGTAATTCTCCCCGGAATGTCGCCGCGATGGCCTTGCCAAGGCAGCGTTGATCTTCAGTCGAAGTCCCGATCCCCAGTTCATGGAGCATCTCCTCGGTGGCCTCGAGACAGCCGCGCGGCAGTCCGAGGTACTTCGATCCGTCCTCGACACAGTCGACGATCCTCGGCTTGTCGTAGGTGGGCAGGCGCATCGCCTGGGCACGATAGAACTCCGGGTTCTGAAACGCGCCCAAGCCCATCAGCCGAGCGATGAGTCCCGGCGGGAGCCCGGCCTTGGCGATGTAGACCCGATCACCAAGAGTCAGTTCGACGTTCTCGGGAAGCGTTCCGATGATCGGCGGCAAGGCGCGTGTCCTGGAGGGCGGGGCTAGCCACGGTTCCTTCGCAAAATCCTCGTCCTCCGCAACGGCCCGCACGCCCACGACGCGTCCTCGATCCTCCGCTGTGCGAACCATGGACTCCGTGCGCGTCAGTGACATCCTCTCCACCGCGGCGAGAAACTCCCATTGATCAGCATGTGGTTGGAGGTCGTCGTCGATGAAAACGGTGTTGCCGACGCGACGGGGCGCGTGTTGGAGAGGCAGGGCGATCAGGTTGCCGAAACCTCCGCGCGGCAAGGTGTCCTGACTCGGAAAGAACCGATCATAGGAACGGAACCCGAGATCAGGACGCCTATCCATGGCGTCGGTGAGCAGCATCGCCCCCAACCGCCGCGCGAGGCCTGCTGGGACGGCCTGATCGAAGAAGATCCACACATGTCCGCCGTTGCCGGAGCGGGACCGTTCCAACGCGGTGGGAACGCCGGTGTCCCGACAGGCGTCGCTATAGGCCAGTGCATCCGCTGCCCACGTCTGACCGTCGAAATCCACCGCCACGAAGTGGCAGGTCTCGTCGAGTAGCATGGGGTAGACGCCCATCACGAACGGTTTGCCGCGGTCGTCGACACCCGAAAGGTGCCAGCGAATCTCGTCCTCGGTCACGGGTAGAAATTGGCGATTGGGGCACTCGGCGCACTTGATGCGGGGCTTTTCGCAAACGCCGGGCACCCATTCGTGTGCACACGCTGGAGCGTAGCCCGACCGGCCGGAAGTGCGGCTTTCGAACCGTCGCGGATAGACATCTTCGCGGCCCAGGAAGAGGGAGCGAAAGAGGGCTATCTTCCGGTCGGGCGGAGACCGGTGTTCGACGCTGTCTAGATTCAGATTCATACGGGGACGCTACTCGACCCATGTGGGGCGTGTCTGCATTCTACGGGCGAGATTCGTCACCGAGGGGCGGATCGGTCGCGCCGCCAGCCGTTCAGATGGCGTGGACCCGCGCCAACCCAAGGACAACCGAAGAGTCGCCCGTTTTCTTGCCCGTCGCACCTGCGGTCTGTATTGTGTCGCCGTTTCGCGAATCCCGCCCCAGGGAACGCTTGCTTAAGCGACCGTCGGCAGGATCGCCCCGAGGATCCACTCGCTAGCCTAGGACTCGAGGAGGGACCGACATCCTACCGCTCTTCCTGTTCGTCCTAGCCGTCACCGCGGTGCTCGGCCTCGTGCTGGTGTTCGCCTGGTACGTCGGCTCCAAGGCCCGCCATGGCGGCGCGCGCACCCTACCCTTCGAATCCGGCATTGTCCCGGTGGGCGATGCGGAGGACATGCGGCTGTCCATCGAGTTCTACCTGATCGCCGTGTTCTTCGTGATCTTCGATCTGGAGACGATCTTCATCATCGCCTGGGCGGTGGCGTTCCACGACCTCGGCTGGCGCGGCTACACCGGCGCAAGCATCTTCATCGTTCTCCTGCTGGCGGCGCTCTTCTACGAGTGGCGCACGGGTGCTCTGGACTGGGGCCTCAAACGCCGCGTCCCGGGACCCGGCCGGTACGCTCGGGCGGAAGGCGAAACCGCCTAGGGGCCCGATCATGGAATGGCGGCTCATCAAGACCGAACCCGGCGCGCCGATGGCGACTGTGGACGACGCCTACAACGAGGAAGCCGGCAAGAGCTTCCTGACCGCGAAACTCGAGGACCTGGTCGCCTGGGGCCGCGCCAACTCGATCTGGCCGTTCAACTTCGGGCTGTCGTGCTGCTACGTGGAAATGGCGACATCGCTCACCTCCCGGCACGATCTCTCCCGGTTCGGCGCCGAGGTCATTCGCGCCACCCCCCGGCAGGCGGACTTGATCGTGGTTTCCGGGACCGTGTTCCGGAAGATGGCGCCGGTACTCCAGCACCTCTACGAGCAACTCCTCGAACCCCGGTGGGTGATCTCGATGGGTGCCTGCGCCAACTCCGGCGGCATGTTCGATGTCTACAGCGTGGTCCAGGGCGCGGACAAGTTCCTGCCGGTGGACGTCTACGTGCCCGGCTGTCCGCCCCGCCCGGAGGCGTTCATGCAAGGCCTCACGCTGCTCCAGGAAGCGGTCAAGAACACGCCGCGCCCGTTGTCCTGGGTAATCGGCGACGACGGCGCCGTGTCCAAGTACAACGTCAGCCAGCGCGACCTCCACACCACCGAGCGGATGCGTGCCACCGGCCTCGCCGAACCCACCACGGTCGGCGACGCGCCGCTCTCCGACTCCCTGCTGGGCAAGAAGCGCTCTTAAGATCCCGATGGCCGCAGTCGTCCAGGAGAACCGCCAGGCCGGCGGGGGCAACGACACGCACATCGCGGAGGATCTCGCGACCCACTTCGGGCCGGATTGCGTCACCCAGGCATGCGTCGACGGCATCCGTACCGTCTGGGTGCCGAAGAAGCACGTCCGCCAGATCATGCGCTATCTCAAGAACGACGCGCCCGCCCGTTTCGAACTGATGTTCGACCTGTCCGCCATCGACGAACGAGCCCGTCGGAACCGCAACGGTCAGCCCGGGTCGGACTTCACGGTCTTCTACCACCTCATGTCGCTGTCATCGGACGACGACGTGCGCATCAAGGTGGCGCTGGCCGACGGCGAGAGCGTCGACTCCATCGAGTCGGTTTACCCGGTGGCCAACTGGTACGAACGCGAAGCCTTCGACATGTTCGGCATCGAGTTCGACGGCCATCCCAACCTGCGCCGCATCCTGACGCCGGCCTTGTGGGAGGGACATCCGCTGCGCAAGGAGCATCCTGCCCGCGCCACCGAGATGGACCCCTTCAAGATGACGCCGGAGTTCCAGAAGGCCCAGCAGGACGCGCTGCGCTTCGTGCCCGAGGACTGGGGCATGAGCCTATCCGCCAAGCACACGGACTTCATGTTCCTCAACCTGGGACCCAACCACCCGAGCGTGCACGGCGTGTTCCGCATCGCGCTGCAACTGGACGGTGAGGTGATCGTTCAGGCCGTTCCGGACATCGGCTACCACCACCGCGCCCAGGAGAAGATGGCCGAGCGCCAGTCCTGGCACACCTACATCCCCTACACCGACCGCGTCGACTATCTCGGCGGCGTGATGAACAACCTGCCCTACGTGATGAACG
>JAPOYW010000330.1 GCA_026706425.1 Gammaproteobacteria bacterium | reverse complement strand
ACATGTTCGACCCCGTGGCCGTCGCCAAGCAACGCGCGACCAAGGCGGGCGTCGAACCCGTCATCGGCTACACCACCGCGACCACCATCGTCGTACTCGCCGAGACCCTGCTCGACAAGCGCGGCGGCTACCTGTCGAACGACATTTGCCCGCCAGGGGTGATCGTCGACAACGTGCCGAACTGGGAGTTCGGGGTGCTCGTCCACGTGCGCGACATCAGCCGCGCGCTTCGCAACGACCTGAGCCGCTCCCAGAGCCAGTCCGCCGAGGATCCCGATCTCGCCATCGCCCAAGGCCGCTTCTTCTACGACAACGCCAGCTGGATCTTCCCCGCCTCGGAGAGCGAATACCGCAAAGGCGCCGTCCACGTCACCGACTACGCCACGCGGCTCGCCAACCGCGCCGCCGAAGACACCCAGTTCTACGCCCGGGCCGACAATCTGGCGCGCTGGCTCCAGGAGGTGGAAACCCGACTCGGCGACATCTCCCAGCGGCTCTCGCAGAGCGTCGGCAAGAAACAGCTCCATCTCGGCCTCGCCGGGGACCCCGCCGCCACCCAGGCAACGGACACTCGCCAGGACAAGCAGAAGAAGACAAGCTGGTTCGAGATCAACGACGTCTTCTACGAGGCGCGCGGCCAGACCTGGGCACTCGTGCATCTGCTGAAGGCCGTGGACCACGACTTCGCCGCCGTCCTCGACGACAAGAACGCCCGGGTGAGCCTGCGCCAGATCATTCGCGAACTTGAAGCCACCCAGGAGGCGATCTGGAGCCCGATGATCCTGAACGGCGGCGGCTTCGGCTTCCTTGCCAATCACTCGCTGGTGATGGCGTCGTACGTGTCGCGGGTCAACGCGGCGTTGATAGACTCGAGGGATCTTTTGGACAAGGGGTGAGATCGCGGGACCATTCGCAACGCGGATATCGCAATGGTCGTAGTGCTGAAGAAGCTCGACCGCGGTGTCACGCTCATTGACCAAGTCCTTGGCTTCCTCAAACGGCCAATCCTCGACCTCCATCAACCAACGGTGAAGGTTTTGCGAGCTTAGGCTGCCTTCCGCGCGGTGGTCGGCAATCAGAAAATCGCGCCACCTCTGGGCGTCCATCGGATGAGACGAGCCCGTGGCCTTGTTGGCCATCACGGAGAATAGATGCAGCGCGTCTGCGGCCTCCTTCGACGTCCAGTCGGTCATGGTCTGCCAACGCTTGGTGAGTTTGAACGAGAGACCCTCTCGCTGCGCAGGTTTTGCGATTCGGGTGACAAAATCGTTGAGCACGTCGTTGTAGCCCGTCTCGCCAAGGCTTTGGCACTCGGTTGGAACGATGTTGGCTACCTTGTAGGTACCGGCATCACGGTAGAGGACGAGTCGGGCGGCGGGAACGCCCTCGGCCACTTCCCGTTCAAGAACTGTATAGCGTTCGGTGGCGGGACCAGCCGCGCTGGCCATTCGTTCTTCAGTCTCGAGAGCGTGTCGCCACGGAGGTCGGACATGGCCCCGGAGAATCAACGGTAGCGCGGAGTCGCCCTTCTCCGGACACGTCAGGTAGAGATCCTGATAGACCTCGATGGTGTTGTTCGGGGAGGGCATCCGGTCAAGTCCGGTAATGTCGCGTCGATCATAACATCGTGGCTGCACCGATCCCGGCACAAGCGGCTCTGTCACACATCTGACATCGCGGTGATGGCAACCATCCGGACTCGGGCAGGCGGCTCCGACCGAACACACCATTCGGTCCAAGGGTGGCGTTGCGCCGACAATCATCAATCGCGTTGCGCAAGCGTCCGAAACGTCAGCTGATTTCCGTCCGCGACGAGGGCACGGTCATCCGCGCGAACCGGGAGAGCGCAAGGCGTCTCGGAATCGACGTCGTGCCGGTTGTACCCCAATTCCGCCTTGCCGTTTCCCACCAACCAGTGGCCGAAACCCGCAATCCTGGCGTGGGGCGCCGATTCGATTGGGGTGCGAGCACTCGGCCGGCCTTGGACATCGGATTCCAGCATGTCGTAGACCTCGACGAAACGCTGGTCGCGCTCCGGCTCCTCGCCGTGCAGGTAGCGATACAGGGCGATCCGACCACCGAGGAAGTGAACGCCTGTCGGGACGCCGTGTCGTCGTAGCGCCTGCTCGTCGAACGGCACGGACACCACCGTGTTTCCCGACGTGGCGTCTAGGGCGACGCCGAGGGTCTCCAAGCCAACGACAACCCAAGCGCCGTCTTCCGAAACCAGTGGTTGCGTCCACAGGTCTTGCGGCGGGAATTCGCGGAACCAAACTTCGGTTGATCGGTGCGCCTTGCCGTCCCCCTGGAACTCGCGCTCTTCCCTATGCAACCTGATGGTGCCCTCGTCATTGAATCTAACGTGGTAGCTCAGTTCACTGGAGTGAAAAATGTCCATGCGGAGGTCGTCCAGTTCCCCGTCCGTCCGCACCTCGCGGGGGTGGCCACCGTCCACGGGGTAGAAACGATAGGTCCCTCCTCCTACGCCGTTGGGGTTTACGATCACCTCGGTAT
>JAPOYW010000056.1 GCA_026706425.1 Gammaproteobacteria bacterium | reverse complement strand
GTCGTGACCCGTCCGTCCTCGCTCAACTCCCACGACTCGGCGAGATTCGGCAGGACGTTGCGCAGGTCCGCGGAGATCGTCAGCGCGTGTTCCCAGTTGAAGAACTGCCAGCCATCCCAATGGGTGATGCGCGCCCTGCCCCCGTACTTTCCGATGCGCTCGTAGGGATAGCTGACCACCGGGTCGTAGGGTAGCCGCTCCTCGACCGGCGGCAGGTCTCTATCGTCCAGGAACGGACTCTGGGTGAAGCGTGTGATAGCGAGTTCGCTCGCGGTTTTCGGGGGTGCGAACCACTCGGGCGGCATCGGTGCGACGTCCTCTTCGGCCACACCGACCGCCGCGACCAATGCGGCGCACCCGCCGACGAATCTCAGCTTCATTGGGGCATCATGGCGACGGCTTCGTGTGGGCGTCAACATCGTGATTCGGGGTCACTCGGTCCTACATCGGAGGCCAAAATAAAGGCGGCGTACGGTTGGCGGATCCGTCAAGAATCCACCATGGCCGCAACGCGCCTTCGCACCTCTCGTCCGACGCGTAGCACGGCAGCAGCGAGTTGCTCATCGACATCCATTTCACCTTCGTACTCCGCGAGGTTCCGTTTGCGGTGTGCCTGGTCGAGCACGCGCCAGTGTTCCGCCGGAAGACCAAGCGTGTGCTGCAAGCATTGAAAAACCAAGTAGCACGATTGACACCGATAGCCTTGGTAGCGCAGGGCGACCATGGCCAACGCGTACGCGGCGTTGTAGGCCAGATCGAAACGGCTCTCGAGACTCAACTCTCCCCGAGCGGCGTCCTCGAGGCGGCGAACGCCCGATCGTAGGAGACCCCGAACTTCCGCCTCGTCCGGTGATTCGACGTGCAACCGACCGATCCGCACCAAGTTGTCAAGCTGTGGATGGCTCATCCAGTGCTCCCACAAGCAACAACGTTTCGCCTGCGAGAACACGCGTCAGGAACGTACTGCCAGCGACTATCCGGTCGGCGAACTCCCGCTCCGTATACAGTGTCGGACTCACCTGCCTGTCGAGCAATGCTTCCACAGGCGAAAGCAATGAATACAGGTCTTCAAGAATCACCTCATTCCCAACGACAAGCAGATCGATATCGCTGTATGCACCGTCGACTCCTTCGGCGACGGAACCGTAGATCAATGCGAGCTTGATCCGGTCAACTAGCGGCTCGAGAGCTTCACGAATGGGTTCGGCTAGACCCACTGTCTTTCGGATCAAGCCCCGCAGCTCCTGGAACACGGGTGAATTCGGATTGGCCCGATGGTGTTTCTGCCGCCCCAGCCGGGTTACCGTGATCAGCCCACTGGAGACGAGACGTTTGAGTTCGCGCTGAACCGCACCAGAACCCGAACCGGTCAGTTTGATGAGTTCACTGGCCAAGAAACTTCGCGACGGTTGCCCGAACAGCAACGACAGCAGGCGTTGCTGAGTCGTCGTGAAGAGAGCGCGGGCAATGCCGGTCCTCACTGCACCTCGTTCCACGGCGGCGGCTCGGCGCGGGGTCGAACGAGGACTTCGGATCGATTCGTTAATGCCCATAATGGGCAATATAAAACCCATTCTGGGCACAATGCAACGTCCCCGCCTAGCCCGAGCGGTTTCGTCTGGCGATGCGTTCGAAGCGTTCCCTCACGCCCCACTCGTCGAGCCACCTGCCGAGATAGTCCCCGTCCAAATCGGGATTGGTGCGCAGGATGTCGTCCACATCCGCCTCGTCCTTGTAGCGGTCGCGATCAGCTTGTGGATAAGCACGTCCTCCACGGCGAGCGCGCGCAGCGGGATGTTGCCGAACATCGTGATCTTCGCGCGGACCAAAGCCGCGCGCTGGTAGTCCGTCTCCGAAGCAATCACATCCAGCGTGCCGTAGCGCGGGTGGGCGACCCGCAGCAGCCAACCACCCTCCGGCATGGAGCGCGTGGCCCAACCCTCGTCCGCCAGGATCTCGCGAACCTCCTGCATCGTCCGCCGATCCAACGAAACCAGTTTGTCCGTGTCCACGGTAGCGCGGGCATCGTGACGATAGAGGTTCGCGGCATGGCCCCCGACCACCGCCCAATCGCCGCCTTCCCCGAAAACCGAATGCAGATGCCCCGCAAGGCTCTCGTCGATCATCGCCGTTTCGCGTTGCGCTTGCCCGACCCCCGTGCCTCAAGCTCCAGAAGCCTGTCCCGGAACTCCGTCAAGCGCGTCACGGCAGCAGCATCGTCTCCGTGGGTGGGCGGCGGCGAGAGGCCCCGCTGTATCCGCACCATTGCCTCGTAGACCTGATCGAACGAGCGCGGCGGCGGCGGTGCGGCGGCGGGCAGACTCGCCTTCCATTCGCCTATCCGAAGAAAGTAACTGCGGTCCCGCTCCGAAACTGCCATTGGCCAAACCTGAAAGCACTGCGGCACCTTGCCAATAATAGCCTGTTCCCCAGCCAACACTCTCGCCGAAAGCGGAAGGAGGGCGCACGACAAATCGTTGGTAAGCGAACGCTAACCTGCAATCCGAACACTTCGGTCA
>JAPOYW010000416.1 GCA_026706425.1 Gammaproteobacteria bacterium | reverse complement strand
GGTCGCCCGCACCTCGAAGCGGTACGACGTCCCCGCCTCCAGGCCGCCCACGTCCTGACCCGTCAGCCGAACGTCGAAGCCTTCCGTCACCAACGTGGCATAGGCCATGGTCTCCGCGAAGCCCCAGTTGAGCAGCATCGCCCCCGCCGCCATCCGCTTGCGGTCGTCGAGGATCTTCTGAACCTGGCGGTGCAGCGCGAAGCCCGCCGGCACGGTGTTGTATCGACCCGCAAGTTCCCGAATCCTCGAAAGCTCGACCCGCGTGTCGCCCGGGGCGTCCCAGTCATGTCCCAGGTAGGGCCTCCAGTCGACGAACAGCGAACTGTCCGGTTCCTGGACCAGCGCAAGCGCCACATGCTCGCCCGCTTCGAGTGCCGCACGGTAGTCGTCGACCATGCCATCCATCGTCGCCCGGTCGATGATGCCCTCCCCGAACAGCCCTCCTGCGTACAGGGCGCGGGTCGTGGGATGCACCTCGATCTGCTGGTACATCTGCGGCTGGGTCTTCATCGGATCCTCGGCTTCGTTGTGTCCCCGACGCCGATAGCAGACGAGATCGATGACCACGTCCTTCTTGAACTGCATCCGGTAGTCCACCGCGAGACGGATCGCAAACAGGCAGGCTTCCGGATCGTCGCCGTTTACGTGCAGGATCGGCGCGCGCACCATCTTGGCCACTTCCGAGCAGTATTCGGTGGAGCGGGCGTCGTCTCGCCGGTGGGTGGTGAAGCCGATCTGGTTGTTGATGATGACGTGTATGGTCCCGCCGACGTGGAACCCCCGGGTCTGGGACATCTGGAACGTCTCCATGACGACGCCCTGGCCGGCGAACGCCGCGTCGCCGTGGATGACCACCGGCACCACCAGATCGCCCTTGTAGTCGCGGCGCCGGTCCTGCCGGGCCCGCACCGAACCCGCAACAACGGGGCCGACGATCTCCAGGTGCGACGGATTGAACATCAGCGCGAGATGCATCTCGCCGCCTGGGGTCATGACATTGGATGAGAATCCCTGGTGGTACTTGACGTCGCCGCTCACGTCCGAGTCCGGCAGGACCCCCTCGAACTCGTCGAACAGGACGCTGGGATCCTTGCCGAGGATGTTGACCAGCACGTTGAGTCGGCCCCGGTGCGCCATGCCGATGACCGTCTCCACGCAACCGTGGGACCCGAGCCGCTGCAGGGCGCCGTGCAGCATGGGAATCAGGCTCTCGGCGCCTTCCAGTCCGAAGCGCTTGGTGCCCGGATAGCGCGCGTGCAGGTGCTTCTCCAAGCCCTCCGCCGCCGTCAGCCGCTCCAGGATCTCGAGCTTGGAATCGGTGTCGAGGTCAAGGGCGGCGTGTCCCGACTCCAGGCGCTGGCGAACCCACATCTGTTCCTGTGCGTCCGTGATGTAGGTGTATTCGGTCGCCACGGCCCCGCAATAGGTGGCTTCGAGCGACACGATGATGTCGCGCAGCGTCGCCTGACCGCCGGCGAAGAACTGGGCGGAACCGGTCTGGAACACGGTGTCGAGATCGGCCAGGCTCAGGTGGTGGTAGCCGAGTTCGAGTTCCGGCGCGGGTTCCCGCCGCCAGATCCCCAGCGGGTCGAGCTCCGCTTTGCGATGGCCGCGGTTGCGGTACGCGTTGATGAGTTCGAGCACGCGGATCTGCTTCATCTCGTGCTCGGAGGCGACTTCGGTGGCGACCCGTTCCGGCTTGGCCTTGAGACGGTTTCGTCCAAGCCGCTCGAAGTGGGCGATGATCGTGCTGTGCGGGACGTCGGCGGCGACATCGTCCACCATCGGCAGGCGGTCGAAGTCGCGACGCCACTCTTCGGGTACGCCGTTGGGGTCGTCGAGATAGGTCTCGTAGAGTTGCTCGATGTAGGCGACGTTGCCCGCGGAGAGATGCGAACTTCGCCGCATGCGTTCCACAAAGGTGTCCAGCGTGCTCATGGGCGGGACTCAGATGCCCTGGCTGAACAACATCGTTCGGATTTTGCCGATGGCGCGGGTCGGGTTCAGGCCCTTCGGGCAGACGCTGACGCAATTCATGATGCCCCGGCAGCGGAACACGCTGAACGGATCCTCCAGGGCGGCGAGGCGCTCGGCGGTCGCGGTATCGCGGCTGTCGGCGAGAAAACGATATGCCTGCAGCAGACCGGCCGGCCCCACGAACTTGTCCGGGTTCCACCAGAACGACGGGCAGGCCGTGGAGCAGCACGCGCACAGGATGCACTCGTAGAGGCCGTTGAGCTTCTCGCGGTCCTCGGGCATCTGCAGGCGTTCCCGGGCCGGCGGCGGCGTGTCGTTCACCAGCCACGGCGTGATCTTCTCGTACTGCCGGTAGAACTGGCTCATGTCCACGACAAGGTCCCGAACCACGGGCAGCCCCGGCAAGGGCCTAAGCGTGAGCTTGCCGCGCGGCGCGGCTTCGGAGACCGGCGTGATGCACGCCAGGCCGTTGCGGCCGTTCATGTTGATGCCGTCGGAGCCGCAAACGCCCTCCCGGCAGGAACGACGGTAGGCAATGGAAGG
>JAPOYW010000071.1 GCA_026706425.1 Gammaproteobacteria bacterium | reverse complement strand
GCTGGGGCGCAGATGTGCGAATGCCGCCGGGCCCCGGCCCCCGGCGGCTGCGAGGATCAGGTTCGGGTTGTAGAAGGGATCCTGCGGCAACATCTCTTGGACGATGTGTCCGAGACGATGCCCGTCGACGCCGTGCGAGCGCCGTCCGATGGTCGCGGACTCGTAGTGGCGGAGGGCGACGTCGCCGGCATAGATGTTGACGAGGCCCGCGGCGTGGGCGCGCAGGCAGAACTCGACGTCGCCCCCCAGCGCCAGGCGCTCGTCGAAGGTACCGATGGTCGCCAGGGTCTTGCGGCTCGTTACCAGGCAGGCGCCCGTGACCGCCGCGACATTGCGTGGCAGCCGCGGCGAGACGAAGGCGTGGTCGGCGAAGTCCGGCACCGTGCCCCGGTAGATCGGGTCCGCGTGGTCGCCGTGGCCGACGACGAGGCCCGCGTGCTGGACGCTGCCGTCGGCGAAAAGCAGCAGCGGACCCACGGCGCCGACGTCCTCGCGCAGCGCGTATTCGGCGAGCCGGTCGAGCCATCGGTCCTCGATCGCCAGCGTGTCGTTGTTCAGGAAGACGAAGACGTCACTTCTGCCCGCGGCGATGCCGAGGTTGTTCAGTCGCGACCAGTTGAAGTCGCCGTCGTCGCGAAGCACGCGCAATGAAGATCGCTGCCGCTGGACTTCGAGAAGCCAGCGGTGGGTGGCGGGCTCGGCGGATCCGTTGTCGATGACGAGGACCTCGACTTGGCTCGCGGTGTCGGTGGCGAAGACGCTGTCGATGCACGGCCCGAGGAGATCCAGCCGGTCGCGCGTGGGAATGACGACCGTGATCCCGGGTTGCGGACACGAGCCGAATCGGCACCGCCAATGCATCGGGAAAGCGGAAGGCGTGGATATGGTTTCGACAGCTGCGCCGTCGCCGTAGCGAGCGCGCAGGTACTCGCCGAGGGCGCCTGGCGGCTCTTGGCTACGCACGGGCGGTCCGAGGGCATGGGACAGGACATGCGGAAGGTGCACGATCCGCGACACCGAGGGCAGCCAGCGCAACAGCGTCCCGTGCGGATCGTCGAAGTTCCAGGGCGGGACTCGCTCGAGCACTTCCTGGGAGACGGCGATGCAGTCCGATAGATAGTCCTGGTACAGGAAGAGGTCAAGCGAGAAGTCCGGTTTGAAGAAAGGACGGCACCGGCGGCCGTTCGAATCGATCTCGTCGGCATCCCCGTAGACGAGCTCGGCCCCGTTGGCGAGGGCATTCGCCATGGCGGGCAATGCCGCGTCGTGCAGGCGGTACCGGGGACGGACGAAGACCACTCCCGCGCGGTCGTCTTCCAGGTTCTCCAGATCGTCTGGGGAGACGACTACCGCAAGACGCGATCCTCCTTCGGTGCCGCTCGCCTCGTTTCGATCCAGCCACTGTCGGTACCAACGGCCGCGCCGCCGCCCGCCGGTTGCCACGAGGCCGATCAACATGCCGTAAACATTCCGCCAGCCCTGGGACCTCGCTCCGAGCAGTTGCCGGCCAAGGCCGGCCCAGCTTCCGGCTGCGCGCACGGCACAGGGAATGTTCAACGCCACGCGACCGAGCCGGCGCAGGCGTGCGGCGTGCCGATGGACGTCCGGAGCGCTCAGTGGCATGACCGGTACACCGCCAGAATCTGCTCGAGGTGCGGGGTTGGCGAGATGCGTTCAGCGAACTGCTTGCGGCCGGCCGCGCCGAGCGTTTCGGCGAGGGATCGGTCGGTGAGCACCAGACGGAGCCTCTCCGCCAGGCCGGCGCCATCGCCCCGGTCGAACAGGAAGCCGGTCTTGCCGTCCTTCACCAGCTCCGGCAGGCCACCGACGCGACTGGCGATGACCGCGCGGCCGTAGGCGGCAGCCTCGATGGCGACCAGGGGGGCGTTTTCCAGCCAGAGGCTCGGTATCACGACGGCACGTGCGTGCCGATAGAACCGGGCAAGTTCGTCCGGGGATCGTTGACCGAGGAACCGCACCCCGCTCAAGCCCCGTGCGCGGACCGACGACTTGAGATCGGCAGCGTCCGGCCCGTCGCCGATGAACCACAACGCGGCCTGCGGCACCTCCCCGACAAGCCCTGCGAACTCGTCGAGCAATATGGCGACGCCCTTGTGCGCGATCAACGCGCCTACGTACAGCACGACCTGGGTATCCGGCGGTGGCGTCGTTCCCGACCCCCGCAGCATCCGGAAGTTCGGCACATGTCGGACCCGCGCATAGCCCATGCGGTGGAGGTGGACGGCCAGGTCTCGGCTGGGTGCAATGAAGGCGTCGACGAACCGGCGGTCGAGGAATCGACGGCCGTAGAGCAGCAGGAACTCCGTGGCCAGGAGTTTCCAGGTCAGGCAGCCATGGCCGAGCGCCGCGAACACGGACCGTCCGGCGCAGGAACGCCGCTCTGAGCAACGGGCCGTCGGGTACATCGCGCAATAGTCGTGCACGGTCTGCACGATCCGATGGCCCCGCGCGGCGATGAGTACGCTCGCCGGGTATCGGTAGTTGTTGTGCAGGTGAATGAC
>JAPOYW010000415.1 GCA_026706425.1 Gammaproteobacteria bacterium | reverse complement strand
GGCGCATCGCCTCGTTGACTTCCCTGAGCGCCGTCTCCTGCGTGCGCCCGTGCGCCATGCAGCCCGGAAGCTCCGGCACTTCAGCAACGAATGCGTCATCTTCGTTGCTCCAGTAAAGGATGATCTCGTACTTGTACATCACTCCTCCCCGGCCAGCCCGTACTTCAACAGGATACGCCGCACCTGCCGCACCTGATACGGTTTCGCATGGTTGCCGTCCCGTTGCAGGTTGACCCGCTCGACGACGCCCGACCTGCTGAAGAGGTGATGGCTTCCTCGCGTGCGCTGCTTGAACCCGAGGGAGGACAGCAGATTGCGGAGGTCGTCGAAGCGGACGTTCGCGTCCGACCCGCCGCCAAGCACGTCCCTTCAGAATCCGCTCGCTACGCGCCATCGACCGTGCTGTTGAAGGACCGCATCGCTCCCAGTATCGCACGCCGCCGGAGACGTGCCGCAGCCCGGCCGACGCGTCGCTCGGCGCCGCTGACGACGACGCCCATGACGCCTACGCTGGCTCTCGTCGCCGCAGCCTACAGGTGAGATCCGTGAGCAAGCCGTTTGACAAGATCCGCCAGCGCAAAGCAGAGGATGGGCGTAGCGCGACGAATCCGCTCCGGGAAACCGCCCGATGTGACCGAGGGCGTCGTCCAGTGCATCAACGAAACCGAGGGTGACTGCACGGCCGCCTCGGCATCTCTGTTGGCGCGCTCCCGAAGGACGACCCGCCTTCTGCTCACGTCGCCGTTCGGCCCCGTGCCCGCGCGCGCAAGCCATCGAAGTACCGGCCATCCGCGGTCGACGTCGGTCGCGACCGCGCTCCGTCGAGCGACAGTCCCCGAAGGCGCTGCCGATCACGATCCTTGCGAATCAACTCCCGCACGTACTCGCTCGACGTGCGATAGCCGCGCGCCGCGACCTGCTCGTCCACGAACGATTTCAAACCGTCCGGCAACGAGACATTCATCGTACTCATCACAACCCCGTCCAATCGCGCCATCCACCCGCCACCGAATCATGCACCGATTCCCGGCCGCAACCCACATCGGTAATGGCCAGGTAACACTCGCATCAAGCCACCCCTCCCCGAGTATCGCACGCAACCGGAGACGCGTTGTCGCGGGCCAGTCGCGTCGTCGCACGTCGTCGCTCGGTGCCGTTGACAGTCGACGTCAAGGACGCCTACGCTGGCTCTGGTCGGCCCGGTCGACAGGGGAGACCCGTGAGCAGGGCGTTCGACAAGATCATGGCGGGGCTCGATGACGTTCTGGCGAGAACGCACGCTCGACGAGATCGCGGCCCAACAGGGAGTCTCGGTTCCGCAGCCGCTGGACGAGTATGGTCGGCGTCGCCGCGAACCTGTGGGACGACGACGAGGACTTCAACCGCTTCCTCCGGGGACTCCGTGACCGCCGAGGGATCGTCGACCTGACCATGCGGATCAGCGTCCCGGAAGCACTGGGCGACGACTGAGGTACAGAGCCGCCGCTGCGTCAAGCACGAGACGCACGTTGCCGTCTCTCCAAGCGTACGGCGTTGACTTCCTCCTGAATCTCCACCGGCGTCATGGGCGGGAATCTCGCGGCAGCCAGCTCGTCCGCTGCCTCGAGGAGTTCGCCCGCCGCACGCCGGCGGAGCGCATCCCGAATCATCGCCTCGATCGCACCCGGCGCAAGGAGTCCGTTGCTTCTTGCCTCCTCCGCCAGCTTGTCGGGCAATTCGATCGTGAGCGTCGTCATCAGTCCTCCACTCCGGACAAAGTCCGCCTCGCGCTGGCCGCTGCTCATGTCGACACGAGACGCCGGAGACACGGCCGGACCCCTCATCTCCGCCGGGGGCTACCCTCCTGGACGTTGGCGTCGACGAGGATGCGGGCTCGACCGCCGCAGGAGCCTCATGCCTTCTTCAGTAGCGGGGCGTTCGTCGACACCGCCTGCGCCCCCCTGGAGTCCACGAGTCGGATTTCCTTCGTGATGCTGACACCCAGCGCACGGACGATCTCCTGCAAGCGTCGGTAGCTCGCCGAGACATAGCGCTCCGCCTCGTATCGCTGAATCTGTTGCTCCTTGACGCCCAGTCGCGTCGCGAGTGCCTTCTGGCTGAGTCCCGCGGCGATTCGGGCCTTGATGAGTCCAAGGCCCAAATCGTCGAACGAATCGACCGTGATGCTCGAGACCGCACCCCGCTTGAGGGCTTCGTACTCCCCCAACTCGCGCCGGAGGTCCGCCAACTGGCTCTCCAAGCCTTCGCGTTCGGCCTGCAGCAGGCGCGGATGCACGTTCGATCGACCTGCTTGCTCGTCCGGTGTGCGCTCAAGCGCCCTCTCGAACCTCTCAACTTCTGCGGCAGTGATTCGGTACTGTCGTTCGTTCGTGATCATCACATCGCCCCAGGCCGCAGGGCCCGTTCCAGGCCCTCGAGGAGTCGGCTGATTCCTCACATCCCCCAGACGGTGACCGGCGCACCCCCGTCGGGTTCCTCCCGGCGGTAGACCTTCTGGTCCCAGGCTCGCCCCTTGGTGCGGTCGAAG
>JAPOYW010000328.1 GCA_026706425.1 Gammaproteobacteria bacterium | reverse complement strand
AGTAATTGTCGGCTACAGCTGGAAGAAGATGGCGGTATCGCCACAGGCTTCGCCATCACATGTCTGGACCCAAGTCGAGACGCTGCTGACCGTCGATGACAACCTCCTTCCTTACGCGACCGTTCCGCTGCAATCGAACCAGACCGTGCCGCAACCGCCCTCCTATGCCGCTAACTTGTTCGATTCCTTCATCGTTGCACTACCTGAGAAGATCTATTACCCGGCCGACGCCATCGACGTCGCATGTCGCGCGGTCCAGAAAGCCTTGGAGAGTGCGCGCGGCTCTGACCACGAACCGCTTGAGCTGCAGCGGTACTTCATCACCACCGTTTCTAGGCTACGGGAGCACGCGCGCGACTATCAGTCGCTTTTGGGCGACAGTCTAGTGGGGTTGATCATGCGCCTAGAGACGGCTCAGTTCGTGTGGGTTGTCGAGTACTGCAGTGTTACGCAGTGGCAGTCCCGACGCGTTGCCGCAAGGGCCATCGTAGATGCCACAGCGAGCTCAACGGAAAAGATGCCGATTTGGCTGCTGCACGACGAGGAAGTAGCGCACGTCTTTGATCGTGCATCCGCGGAAATGCGGCCAACGGCTATCCACCTCAATCGCAGTACTCTTGGACCTCTGCCACGTATGGAACTCAATTTACGTCCGGTCGTGGAGGCAACGACTGCTGCAAGAAGCAGCGGAGGGGCGCCGCGGAACCTGGAGCACACGAATGAACCGAAGACTTAAGGCCTACCTGCAGAAGTGCTCGCCGGCGACAGCCGACGAAACCATGCTCGATGAGTTGCGCAGAGAGATGGACAAGGCCGTTCCGGAGATCATCGAGAGCATCAGACGCCGCGAGATACGAGCCGCCGAATTGCGAGTTGCCGCGTCACGGCCGTCCCAGTCCAGGAAGGAGAAGCAGGACTAGCGAGGCTTCGCCTCAGACCCACGAGCATGTAGGTAGGTCTCAAGATCAGCTGACGGCAGGTCGGACTCCGGCCGCTGCTCCCTCTGCGGCGCGAAGCCGCGTTCATTAGTCGCACAAGGCGGCGGTGGCCATAGACTGGCCGATGGGGAGCCCATCGACCGGAGCCCGAGCCATGAAGGTAGCACGATCCGCCGCCGAGATTCTGTCGCAGCACACCACGCTGGCCCTCGAGTGCATCGACCGGCTGTACCTGAACGTGTACGTGCCGGTGCTCAGCGGGCGGCGGGCGCCGCGTATTTCTTCCGCAAGATACGAGGCGTAGCGGTGCCGTCGTCAGTGCTGATGGCGCCGATCACGCAGCGGTTCGTCACCGCGATCAAGGGCTACGCCGAACGCAACGGCATCGACATCGTGGCGTTCGGCCGGGGCGAGCGCAAAGACGACCGGACGCAGGAGTATCTGCGGAAGTGGTCCGGGGGCGAAGGCGTCCTCTACATCGGCAAGGCGCAGGAGAAGGCACGCGTGTTGCGCACCGAACGCCGCCACGACCCGGCCAGCGGGTCCAGCTATCCGTGGCTGGTCTCGTCGACGGCGATGGTGAACCAGTTCTACTTCTACGCGGTCGACGACGACTTCGGTCCGTTCTTTCTGAAGTTCTGTTCGTACTTCCCCTACAACGCGAAGCTTTGCATCAACGGGCACGAGTATCTGCAGCGGCAGTTGACGAAGCGGGGCATCGCGTTCGAGCCGCTCGACAACGGCATCCTGAGTTGCTCGGATCCCGAGGCGATGCAACGGCTGGCCGACGGCCTGACGGCGGAGAAGATCGACGCGCTGCTGCGCAAGTGGCTGTCCCGGCTGCCGCACCCGTTCTCGGCCGGCGACCGCGAGCAGGGTATCCGCTACGACATCTCGATGCTACAGGCCGAATTTGCGCGCACCGAGGTTTTCGACCGGCCGGTTGCCGGCCGGGTCTTCTTCGAGGCGGTGATGCGCGAGAACCTCGACATGGGGCGACCCGACCACGTGCAGTTGATCTTCAACCGGCGCGTCAACCGACGCACCCCCACGCGGTATCGCACCCGCGTGATTACCGACGGGGTCATCCCGTCGCTGCACGTCGACTACAAGCGCTCGCGCATCAAGCAGTACCACAAGGAGGGGCGCGCGCTGCGCACCGAGACGGTCATCAACGACACGTACGACTTCGATGTCGGCCGCCGGCTGAAGAACCTCGATGATCTGAAACAGATCGGCTTCGCAGCCAACCGACGCCTGCTCGGCGTCGAACGCCTCAGCCACGACGCCACCATCGGAGCCGAGACGCTCGCTTCGTTGCACCGTCCGGCGCACATCGACGGCCAACGCGCTTCGACGCTGCGCTTCGGGGACCCTCGGGTGCAGGCGCTGCTTGCCGCGCTGCTGCGCTTCGACCTGCTGCCAGCGGGATTCCGCAACCGCGAGCTCCGCAAGGCGGTGGCCCCGCTGCGCGGGATGTCGCTCGACGACTACAACGCCGGCCAGATGACCTACGACCTGCGCCGGCTGCGGCTGCGGGGGCTGATCGAGCGGATTCCGCACAGCCAGCGGTATCGGCTCACCGCCGAAGGGCTG
>JAPOYW010000608.1 GCA_026706425.1 Gammaproteobacteria bacterium | reverse complement strand
GCCGAAGACCTGTCCACGACCGTTTCTGCCGCCCCGGCAGCGGCGGCGCAGCCCCGGGACCGTCTCTTCCGTAACAAAAGACCCTTCAACCTGACAAATCCCCTACTGCCGCACCGTTAACAGGGGATCAAGGTCCCGGTAGTCCATCTCCACCTGCAGCGACATGCGATCCTTGGAATCGGGCACGTCTCGGACTTCCAGGCGTGCCTTCCCGGACTCGTCCAACGTCGCCCTGACGGTACGGGTTTCGCTGCGCGCGGGTGCTCCACGATCCCCGAAGTCATCGTTGTGCCTTCGGTGGAAAGTAGTTCGCACCGTCACGGGTAGTTCCGAGACACCGCCTCCAGAAAGGTGTTGTACGTTGAGGTCGAGCGGTACGGACGAGGGCGCGACGATCGGCTCGATCAGCGTCGTGACTTCCGCGCGAAGCGTCGCGACGCGGAACCGTTCAACACGGAATCGGGTCGTCGTCAGGTCCGTTTCGGCGACGCGTAGCGCGACGTCGTAGTGGCCAAGCGACGCAGTCTACGTCCAGTTGGCCGGGCGAGCGGGCGGTCTCGGGTAGCTCGAACGTGCCGGAAGCCGTTCCGTTCGCGTCGAGATCGACGGCCTCGCTGTGCACCTCGCCCCGGGTCTCGTGGCGGATCGACAATTGACCGGATCTCATCGAGCGGCCGGGCAACGCGAAGCCGTCGGATGTCGCCAACCGCAGGACGTGTTTCATGGATACGGTCTCGCCCGGTTGGAACAGGGAGCGTGTCGGCGGATCGAGTTCGCGTCGGCGTCGGCATCGAGCGGTGCCAGGAACACCTGACGCTCATCGATCTGCGGTCGCCATCTGCTGGTACTTCCCAGTGGCTCGCCGATGATGCTCGGCCCCCCGGTGTGAAAGACGTGTTCGCGCGGACCGGTCACCGGTTCTCCGGCCAGCGTCCGGACGCCGCGGCGCAGCGTGAAGTGGCAACGTTCGCCGCCGGAGGACGTCGTAGGCGAAGTCGTAGACCCAGTTGCGTTCGTCGATCCAGCGCCCGTTGCCGGGCACATCGCACACCACCGCGAACGGGTCCGACGTGTCGGGGTCGCCGAGCGCGACCATCGGCTTGGAAAAGCGGACCGCGACTTGGCTTGCATCCTTCGTGTAGCCGCTCGGAGAGAAGGACTCGATTCGAGGTTCTGCACCGGCACACCACGCACCCAGCGCGAAGATCGCGAAGATGCTCTTTGGCGCGTTGTCTGGCATCACATCAGGCGGGACGAATCGCTAGCTGGTTCTCAACGAGGTTGGCGTACTGGCGGAGGAAGTAGGGCGCGTGCTCGGGCGGACAGGTGTTCAGGTCGTCGAAGAAGGCTTGGCGCCCCCGCAGGCTTGTGTCGGTCAAGTCGGCTTCGGAGCCGTTGAGGCGCGCCCGGGCGTAGCTATGCGTGGGGTAGGCAACGAGGTTCGAGACGATCTCACCGTCGAGGTGGCGGGCCAGTTCGTCCGCATTGCCGAAGTCCCCGTCGATGGGCGCCGAGAAGTGCAGGTGGATGCGTCCCTTGAAGCCACGCACGCCCGTTTCGATGCTCTCGATGTCGTCCCCGGGCTGTTTGCGGTAGCCACCGTCCTTGGCCGTGAAGTAAAGTTCGCGCGCCTTGCTGGGGGCGCACGGATCGATCTCGTAGGTAATGGAGACGGGAACGAGCCGAACATGGCGCAACCAGTCCGTGACGGCTCGGGCGTCATTGCGATACGCGAGTTGAAGCATCTTCAGGAGTGCGGGTTCGGTGCGGTCCATGCCGTCCTTGGATCGACCCTCCCGCTGCGCGATCCAGACGGACTCGCCGGCTTCAAGGGTCTTTCGCATGTAGGTCGACGTCTGCCGCATCGCCTTGAGTTGGGCCTTGGCGCCGCTCACATCGCGCGCAACGAGAAAAGCCTTGTTAACCCGCATCAGTTGGCTGAGGAAACCGGTGCCCAGGAGATTGTCTCCGATGGCGACCTGGGTGGTGGCGTGTCCCTCCAGCCAGAGCGCGTAGTTCAGCAGGGTCGGGTCGAGGGCGATGTCGCGGTGGTTGGAGATGAACAGGTAGGGGGAGGTCGAATCCAGGTCGTCCAATCCGCTCACGGTCATTCCGTCGGAGGTGTGCTGCAGCAGGGTCTTCAGGTAGCCCGACATCAGGCGCTGCAGATCGTCCACCGAGCGTAGCCGTGCGGCCGTCCGACGGACGAGTACGCGCAGTGCGGGATAGGTGAGGGCGCGTATCCGTCTCGGCAGCCGAGGTGCCGCGAACCGTCCGGCGAAGGCGATGAACGCGCGGTCGTTGCACAGGCGAGCGATCGCGGGACCGACCTCGTCGTCCCGGTACGGACGGATGTCGTCGAATGCCTCCACGACGTCAACAACCACGGACTTCACAGCCAACGGTTTGATTAGTAAAGAAATATCCGCGGGACTTCAAGCCCCTGATCCCCTGATAAGGATTGGGCGGCAACGCCGGAGAGGCGCGGCGGGCAAGGCTTGTGTGGGAGAATGGGTGGGTCACTGGACGCACCTGCG
>JAPOYW010000282.1:1664-2540 GCA_026706425.1 Gammaproteobacteria bacterium | reverse complement strand
AGAAGGAATAGTGCACGATTTCGTAGGGACTAATCCATATTGAAACTCCACTATAGGTGATCAACTAGGAGCCTTTCGGAACTGCTCCCCATGCTGTGCAAGGAGGAATTCAATATGGAACGCAGGGAAAGTCCCATACGGTCGAGACCCGATGGCGAATTCAGCCTGGAAGGCGGTACGAACTGCGCACTGACCCCTGCCAGAAGCTGCATCCTGTCGGCGTCGATGGCGTTGTTCTCCGTAGTTTGCCCCGCATTTGCGGAGGACGAATCCCCGGCCGTCACGGCGCAGGACAGCCGTCCCACGATCGAAGAGGTCATCGTTACCGCACAGAAACGGGAAGAGAGCCTGCAGGACACCCCGGTGGCCGTTACCGCCTTCACGTCTCGAGCCATCGAGGAGCGGGGTATCGAGGACATCTCGGAGATCGCCGGATTTGCGCCCAATCTGGTATTCGACACCACATCGCCCATCAGCGGGCTGTCGTCTGGCGCGATCGTTTTTATTCGCGGCATCGGCAACTCCGACTTCAGCCTCACCACCGACCCCGGCGTGGGCATTTATGTAGACGGCGTCTATGTCTCCCGGTCCGCAGGCGGTGTGCTCGACGTGCTCGACATTGAACGCATCGAAGTCTTGCGCGGCCCCCAAGGAACCCTGTTTGGCCGCAACACGATGGGCGGCGCCGTCAACATCACCGCCCGCAAGCCAGGCGATGAGTTTCGCGGTCAGGTCGCGGTCACGGCAGGCAATTTCGAGCGGCGGGACGTTCGGGCCTCCATCGACCTTCCCATCTCCCGGCAACTGCGCGCCACCTTGGCGGTCTCCGAAAAGAACCAGGACGGTTTCGTCGACCGGGTGCTCGTTGGCGATGAA
>JAPOYW010000282.1:0-1654 GCA_026706425.1 Gammaproteobacteria bacterium | reverse complement strand
CCGTGGCGTGGTCGTGTTCGAGCCCACGGAATCGATCGACTTCCAATTGAGCGTGGACCACACTGAGATCGACGAGCAGAGCGCTGGCTCCACCCTGAACGGATTTACGCCCGGGGCGGGCACCGTCGGCTACGCGCTCGCCACGTTCGGCGACATCGGCGCAGGTCTTGTGGATCTCGCCCAGTGGGTCACCGACGGCAAGGACGACATCAGCTACGCCACTGGCGTCTCCGGCACCAAGCTCGACCTCGACGGCGTTTCCTTGGTGGCCAACTATCACGGGTCTGCCTTCGACCTCAAGTACACCTTCGCCCACCGGCAGACCGAGGGCGGCTTCAACCGCGACCCAGACAATTCGCCGCACGCCATCACGGAAACGCTGAACCCCGACTACGACCATGAACAGACCACGCACGAACTCCAGCTCACCGGCACTGCCTTCGACGCGTCGCTGACCTACGTGGCGGGGCTGTATGCGCTTGATGAGGAAGGCACGGACAACGTCTTTGTGCCGGTGTTCCTGCCCACACCGGACCTGGCGATAGGTTTCCCCGCCGCAATTCACAACCTAGCCGATGTCGACAATGACAGTCAGGCCGCCTATCTGCAATTGACATGGGACCTGAACGACATCTTCTCCATCACCGGGGGCGTAAGGCATACCAAGGACGACAAGGAATTCCTCTACACCCAATACATCGCAGCCGACATCGGCGGCAATCCCCTGCCGTTCTTCCCGGGTGCGGTCACGGAAACCGGGGAGTTCAGGCCCGGCTTGCTGCCCATCGTCGGCAATGGCAGCGGCGGTGTGGACGATACGTTCAAGGAGACCACCTGGAAATTCGGAGTCGATGCGCATCTGGCCGACGGCACTCTCGTTTACTACAGCTTTTCCCAAGGGTTCAAGAGCGGCGGATTCGTGCTGCGCTACGTCGAGTACGTCTCGGAGGTGCGCACCTTCGAACCGGAACTGCTCGATACCCATGAGATCGGCGTGAAGTGGCAGGGCTTCGATGACCGGGTGCGCCTGAACGCGGCCGCTTTCCTGTCGGATTACCAAGAGGTTCAGGTCACCTTCTTCGACAGCCTCGGCGGCCCGGTGACCGCCAACTCGGGTTCCGTGGACATCGCTGGCTTGGAACTGGAGTTAACCGCCCTGTTGACGGCCAATCTGCGCCTCGATCTCGGCTACGGGTATCTCGATGCCGACTACGACGAGATCAATCCGATCTCAGGCTTGTCCCTGACCATCGACGAATCCGCCAAACTGGTCAACGCTCCGAAGCACTCCTTCAACGCCAGCCTGGAATACACCATACCCTTGCAAGCCAACGAGCTGGCCGTGCGACTGGACTACGCCTACACGGATGACCTGTTCAACGACTCGCAGAACTCGCCGTTCCTTTTCCAGAGCGCCTACGATACGCTCAACGCCTCGCTACGCTATTCCATGGGCGAATCGCTGGACATCGTCGCTTTCGTCGAAAACCTCACCGATGAGCGCTACATTGAAAGCGGCGACTCGAATTTTGGGCTCGGCTTCCACGAAGCAAACTACAACCGACCACGCGAGTACGGGGTCACCGTCCGATACAGATTCTAGCGAGGCTTCGCCTCAGACCGACGAGGCATGTGTTGCCGTTCGGGGCGTGTT
>JAPOYW010000676.1 GCA_026706425.1 Gammaproteobacteria bacterium | reverse complement strand
CTTGGCGCGTTCGTGGATGATTCGATCGAAGTCGTTGCGCACCGGTAGCTCGAGCGCCTGGTTGAGAAGCTCCCTGACGCGGGGGCGTTCCTTGCGGCCCCTGATCGCCGCTAGCCCGCGAGCGAATTCGACGTAGGCAACCTTCTCGTCCGGGGCGAGTTTGAGGGTCCGCTCGTAGTTGTCCGTGGCGGCCTGTACGGTCGCGCCGTAGGTCATTCTGCCGAGCATCCGACCGAAGCCGGCGACGACATCCGCGTGCCAGGACGCGAGGCTCAGCAGCGCTTTGGCCATGTCGGGATCGAGTTCCAGCGTAGCCTCGATCGCCTCGCGAGAGCCGCCCACAAAGCCTTGCCGCAGGGCCTTCGTCGGCCCGATGCTCTGGGCATAGCGTCCCATGGCGTGAGCGACCTGGAACCGGGCCTCGGCGCTTGTTTCGTCGAGCGCCACGGCCTTGTCCGCCAAGCTGCGGGCGCGTTCTAGCAGCGGTTGCTTGTCGGCATCCGCGGCGATGTAGTGCCCGTACACCGCCAACGCATCGGCCGCCAAAGCGCAACCTTCCGATGTGCCCAGCGATTCCGCCATATCGGCGGCCTCGAGGTACCGTCCCTCGTCGAAGGCGGTACGCGCCGCATCGATCGACAGCTCCGCGTGCGCAGCGCCGACGGCAAGCGTCGCGGTGAGAAACGCCACTGCCAGCCGCACGCCTTGCCGGGATGATCTCCGACTTCGGTACGTTCTCTCGGCGACCAGGTCGGTCGGCGTCACGTCGCGCTGGCCGGACGCGGTATTCGGTCGATGGCGCGCTCGAACAGCCACCGCAGAGCGCGGTCCGAGCGCACGAGGGCGCTGGTCGCCAGGACGATGGCACGTACCTCGTTGCGCGAGATCTTGACCTGGTCGCCGCCGCTGAACGTGGGGTTCTCGCGGATTCGGCGCAGGGTCTGCAAGGCCATGCCGAGGGCCCACAGCAGAAAACGGCGGATGCCGGCTTCCCGGGCGGGAATCAGCATCGTGTACCGGTAGGCGGAACTCAGGTGCCGCACCGCCACTTCGATCAGCCGGCACAAGGCGAAGACGAACCGGGCACCGGTCTGCCCTGCCCGGACGGCGGACAGATCCACGCCCGCGTCCGCGAACACGTCCTGCGGCAGCCAGCAGGCGCCGCGCTCCCGGTCTTCCCAGAAGTCCTTGAGTATGTTCACCATCTGCAGCCCCTGGCCGAACGAACGGGACAACCCGAACAGCTGGTCTCGTCGACCCCGTATGACGGGTGAGTAGTCGCACAGCAGTTCCGTGATTGTCTCGCCGACCACGCCGGCGACATGGTAGCAATAGCGGTCGAGTTGGCGCATGTCCTGGAGCCCGCGCACCGTCAACTCGGACTGAAACTCCGCCATTCCGGGCGCCATGATGCGGATGCAGCGCTCGATCGCGCGCCGTTGCGCGGGCCGAAGGTCGTGGGTGATGCCGACGACCGTATCGACATTGGCGACGAGATTCCGTTCCGCCTCGATCGTGCCTTCGGACAACCGTGGATGGAGGTCCCTTGCGAACGACCGAGCGGATGAGTGGCCCTCGACGACGCCTACGAACCGATCCAGGTAGATGCCCTTCTCTTCGACGGACAAGGTGGGTTCGTCTTCGACGGTGTCGGCGATTCGGCACAGCAGGTAGTTGTTGCCGACAGCGTGGCGCAGCGGCTCGGGAAGCTGGGGAATCGTCAGCGCAAAGGTCCGGGAGACGCCCGGCAGAACCTCGGACTGGTACGTCAAGGGATCCGCGGTAGCAGCCATCGGGTTCTATACGTAAAAACCACACCGGACTTCACCATGGCCGGTTACGGTCGGGAAATCAAACCCTTGGCGATGTCTCAGTTTGAAATAGACGGGCTACCGCCGTCGCGAAACGATGAACTTCGCAAGTTCGACAAACTCGGCCGCCTCGGTGCCGAAGCACGCCAACTCACGGAGCGCGCTGGCCATTCGGCGATCGGCTTCCTTGCGCGCCGTTTCGAGACCGAGGACCGTGACATAGGTCGACTTGCCGCGCTGGGCGTCGGCACCTTGGCGCTTGCCGAGGGATTCGGTCGCAATCGTGGCATCGAGCACGTCGTCGTGGATCTGAAACGCCAGACCGATCTCGGCGCCGAATCGATCAAGGGCGTCGGCCTTCCCGCCCGGTAGGTTCCCGGCCGCGGCACCCATGGCCACTGCTGCGTGCAACAGGGCGCCGGTCTTCTTGCGATGCAATTGTTCTAGTTCGTCAGCATTCAAGCGCCGGGTCTCGCCTTCGAGATCGAGGACCTGGCCGCCCACCATGCCCTCGGCACCCGCTGCCCGGGCGAGCAGCCGAACCCACCTCAGGGAAACGGCGGCCTCGACGCCGTCGGCGCACGTCGTCTCGAATGCGAGCGCTTGCAGGGCATCGCCGGCGAGTATCGCCGTTGCCTCGTCGAACGCCACGTGGACGGTGGGGCGACCCCGGCGCAGGTCGTCGTCGTCCATTGCCGGCAGGTCGTCGTGGATGAGCGAGTAGGCGTGGATCAGTTC
>JAPOYW010000101.1 GCA_026706425.1 Gammaproteobacteria bacterium | reverse complement strand
AGCGAGTCGGCGAAGCTCTACGGCGTGATGGGCATTCCGGCAAACTACCTGGCCAAGGGCGGCAGCGGCGAAATCGTCGGCACGCACCTGCGCCAGCGGAAACTGGACGAAAAGCTGGCGGTGTTGTACGGCGAATAGACCGCGCTTGAGTTCTTAGTCAGGCTATCGTAAGGATAATCGCGACAATTGGGGATACCCCTGACACTAGGTAGGCATCATGGGAAAGACGAGATTCAATGTGCTACTGGGCGCCTCGGCGTGGCTCGCGAGCAGCGTCCAAGCAGCCGAGACGACCGTAACGGCAACGGGTTTGGACCAACATGACGGCGAGTTGCTCGAATTGGGCTACCCCGATCCCCGGATCGAGGGCGACTTCGAGGTGTTGGACCTGGCGTTCATCGAGAACGGCACCGCCACGATCCGGACCGCCATCGAAGACCCGTTCGTAGCCCAGGTCAGGCTGGTGGATGGCGACGAATCGTTCGCAAGGGGCGTCGTCGAGCCCGGCGCGCAGCACCAAGTGGCGGCGGGCGAGTCAGACGGCAACCTGCGGTTATCCGGCGGCACCTACAACGAACTGATATTCCCCACACCGACGGCCACACCTTCCGACTCGGAAGTCGACGCACATCTCAAGGATATCTACCTGAATCACGGTGACTCGACGGCACGCGTGCTGGCCCTGCAGGCCGCCTGGCTTGAAGGCGACGACGACGAGCAGAACGCGACGTTCGCCGAACTGAGCGGTGTGCTGGGCGACTACAGGGCTGTCGATCTGATGACCGCCCTGCGCGACCAGCGGACCGAGCAGATCGCCAAAACGATGAAGTACTTCTCGGCGCTAACGCTCGACGGCGAGGAGGTTCGCCTTGAGGACGTCTTGAAGGACAACGAATACACGCTGGTCGAGTTCTGGGCCTCCTGGTGCGGGCCGTGCATCGCCGAAATCCCCTACCTGAAGTCCGCCTACGAGAAGTACCGCGACAAGGGTTTCGAGATTCTGTCCGTCAATCTGGACGAGGATCCGGCGGCTTGGGAAACCGCGTCCGTCGAGGACTACGACATTCCCTGGGTGAACGTCTGCGACGGCGAAGCGTTCGACAGCACCATCGCAAAGCTCTACCGGGTGAAAGCGATTCCAGCCAACTACCTCATCACGAGCGACGGCAAGCGCGTCGCGAGGCACTTGCGGGGCGAGTCCTTGGAGGCGAAGCTGGCCGAGCTTCTCCCGCTATAACTCCGTCACGGGCTTGTCCCGTCCCGGTCGGTCCTAGGGCGCGTTGGCAAACGCGCCGTTTGGGCTCCTTGTTGAGCGGTGTAGGGTTTTCGTAAGGTGCGGTGTGCGAAGCTTGAAGGAGTAGGCCGAGAGCCTCGCTGCGTGTGAACGTTCGGCTAGAAGAGCCTACCGACTCTTCTCGGCACGTCGGTTGAGCAGGATGCCTATACCGTACTCGATTTTCCTGAATCAATGCATGTCAGTGCGATAGGCGCGGCACGGGTACTCCGACGCCTGTGCATGCGCGGTTCGTGAACAGTCTCGCCGTGCCGACGACTACGATACAGGGGATACAAGCAAATGCGACTTCCGGCGAGTCGTCACCCCGGTTGGGCGTCACATTGGCGAGGTAATGCGTAGGAGACCCCGCCGCCAGCGGAGAAGTGAACCCAACCACGACAAGCACCAAGTAGAATACAAACCGCATTCAAAGGACTCCCCGCAAGCTCCATTGGGGGCAAAGCATAGTCCTGGGGGGGGAACTGTCAAATCGCGAGGGCATGCGGGCATGCAAAGGCCGGACTGCATATCCGACGGTCACTTGACGTAGGAGCTCACGTGAAGATCGCCGCTGGGATCGAGTCCGGCCCATTGCCCGGTCGTTCACCGCCGCCCCGGGCACCAAGCAAGCCGCTCACGGGGTCGTCGCCGTAATCACCGACGGCAACGTCGAAGGCCGAGGCGGATGCGTCCCCTACCCCCGCTGCGGCGACGAACCCGAAGCCGTCGCCGCGACGATCAACGACTTCCGTGGACCGTTCGACAGACGCGAGCTACTCGACGCCCTGACTGCGGGCCCCGTGCGCAATGCCATCGTCTGCGCACTGTGGGATCTCGAGGCGAAGCGCAGCGGCCGGGCGGCATCTGGTCCCCTTGTTGAAGGGTGTAAGGTTTCCGTAAGGTGCTGTGTGCGAAGCTTGAAGGAGTAGCCAATCGCTAGGCGGTGTCTGAGCTTGGTACGTCTACCCACGAATCGAAAGGTCGCGCAAGTCGTCTGCCTGTTGTCGGCAGCGCTGATGCTGTTGTGGGCCGCAGTCGCCGGCGCGCAAGGCCCCGGCGGGCAGATCGAGGCCAAGCTGCTCGGCGATCGGGTCTTGATCCGCTTGCTTCTGCAGACGGAAGCGTTCGAGAAGGAGACCCACGTCATCGTCGACTACGCCGCGACCGAGGCGTTCGCGATGAACGAGAACGTCATGGGATCGGTGGCTTTCGGCGACAACGAACAGACCCTCAAGATCCTCGGAGACGGTTTCCGGCTCGAGGTGCACCGAGAC
>JAPOYW010000080.1:2103-2562 GCA_026706425.1 Gammaproteobacteria bacterium | reverse complement strand
TCAGCGGAGCGGTCATCCCGGACACTTCGGCGAAGATGTCGGCCGAGCGATGCGCTTCGGCGATTTCTGCGTCGGTCAACTCCTCGATGATCTGCATGGGGGCCGCCGCCCGGGTCGCCCGGTTGAGCGGTTCTCTCAGGAACAGGCCCCCCGCGCGCTCCGCATGGTCGATGGCGGGCCGCACCCAGGCCCCGAACAGGCTGTCGCCGCAGCGCAGATGATGATCCAGGAAACTGAGTGGCGCGCCCACCGTGAAGGTATGCAGCCACAGCGAGACTTTTGCCAACTCCACCGCCATCGGGTTCTTGTCCACGCCGTACACGCATCGCTTGAGCACCATGCGCCGGACGATGTGCCGGTCGTCGAGTTGCGCCGGGTCGAAGGTCCAGCCGCGGTCTTCGGCGTTGGCCATGATCGTGTTGCGAATTGAATCGATGCGCTCCGTCAGCGGTGAAACGT
>JAPOYW010000080.1:887-2093 GCA_026706425.1 Gammaproteobacteria bacterium | reverse complement strand
CGCAATCACCCGATCAGCCAGATGATCCACGAGGTTGACCAGGAAGTGCCCCGAACCCATCGCGGGGTCACATACTTTCAAATCGAGCAACCGCTCCGCCGGATCGAGGCTTTTCAGGCGGCCCATTTGGCGGTGTTCCGGCAACTCGCCCGACCCAAGCCGCGCCCTTTCGGCGATGAAGGCATCCATTCGCCGACGCGCCAGGGGCTCAAGCGTTTCTTCGACGATCAGGCCGACCAGGTCGTCCGGCGTGTAGAAGCTGCCGGAGTCCTTGCGTGCGAAAACGTTGGGCCGGACGATGACTTCGTTGCCCTCACGAACGACTTCCCGCTCCAGAAGCCGCTCGTAGATCGACCCGAGCTGCTGAACGCCGAGATCGCGGTAATTGATGTAGCGCCGACCATCGGACGTTCGCTCGAACGACAGCGCGTCGATTGCGTCGGCCATCGCCGCATCGCCGAGCCGGACGCGCGTGAGCAATGGCGTGCGTTCCCGGTCGAACAGACCTCCGTGATAGGGCGGCAGGCCGATCGAGGCGTCGCCGCGATCGATGGCGCAGCATAGATCGTCGAATGCCGACCAGTAGCGCGCCGCCGTGTCCGAGAACGTATCGCCCTGATCCTTGCGTAAACCGATGTCGCCGCGCACCTTTTCTCGCAGTGCGTAGTCATCGTATCGGCTGTCACGGACGGGCAGAAGATCGCGATCTTCGGCGTAGAGGATGAACAACAGCCGGTAGAGCAGTATGAGTGTCGCATCGCGCACTTCGGACAACGGCGCATCCGGCGCAGCCGCAGCCAGCGCTCGAGCGAGGTCAGGGAAGATCTGCCCGAACACCACCTCGGACAGGCTTGCCGCAACCCGCTCCTGGTAGTAGCGGCCTTCCGCGATCGCTCGCTGATGGAAGGTCCGACCGTCTGCTGCGACGGTAACAAAAGCCTTGCAGCGAAAGGCCAGCAAGAACACCTTCAGCCAGTGTTGCCGTTCATTGGCTTCAAGCGCGAACAGGTCGTCGTTGTGGCCGGGAACATTGAGAATTGCAGCGAGATCAATCTCGAAGAACTGTTCGGAGACCGATCGCGCGCCTGCGTAGTACAGTCGCCAGTGCGCGCCGTTGGTGAGAATGCCCCAGCGGAGCTTGCCGGTAGTCAGGTCGTCGATTCGGCGGAGGTAACGCAGCATCTGGGTGGATGGCGCGGACTCCTC
>JAPOYW010000080.1:0-877 GCA_026706425.1 Gammaproteobacteria bacterium | reverse complement strand
GCGGTCGAGCGGACGAAGCCAGCGTTTCGACTCCACAACTACTTCGCCGTGCTCGTATCGCGCCCATTCCTCGGCAACCTGGTTGGCGCGCTGCTTGGCGTCGGCGTCAGCGAATAGCAGGCCGTCTGGCACGTTCTCGCGGCCATGCGTGGACAGATTTTGCTGTCTGAGGCTCTCAGTCCAGCCGAGTCGGACCAGCACCTTCCAGATCAGGTCGTCTTCGGTTTGGCTTTCGCCGGGCTCGAGGTTCGTGGGGAAACTGTCGAATATTCCCTGCAGGTCGGCCTCAAGTTCGTCGATTTCGGCGTCTTGAATGGCGGACCAATCGGCAAGTTTTTTGATCGATTCGCGAAGAAAATCCTCGGCGAAAAGGCTCCCCTGGAAGGGCCGGCCGGTTGTCACGTGCCGGAGATTCTTGGCTGAGGAGGCATTGCGGCCTGGATGTCGGTGTGGGCGAAGTCGTCGCCCTTGAACAAAAGTGGTTCCCCCGCCACCCGGGCCAGCGCGTAGGCGAAACAGTCGCCGAAATTCAGCGCAGCCGGGTGCCTGCCCTTGCCGAAGCGCCTCCATGCCTGTCGCGCCGCTTCAAGATGCTCGGCTGTCACCGCAGCGGGCTCGATTTCAGCATGCGCCAGAAATGCGTCAAGCTCGTGGCCCGCCTCCGCCCCGCCGCGGCTTTCGACCACGATCGATACTTCCAGCAAGTTCGCTACCGACATGCGGCACGGTGACGCCGTCAGAATCGCCTCCTGATAGAGATCGGCATCCGATTCGCGGTATAGAACCGCAAGCAACGCGGAACTGTCGACGATCAACGGGGCAGCCCTTGCTCGTCATAGAGCAGATCGCCATGTTCTACGGCAGATGGCCCCGGCCC
>JAPOYW010000211.1 GCA_026706425.1 Gammaproteobacteria bacterium | reverse complement strand
GATTTCGCCTTCCGGCAGGTTGTCGCGCGCGACCTCGGTGCCGTTCAGATAGACCACCGCGCCGTCGTCGCGCTTGAGAGACAACCTTAGGGAACCGACCCCGGCGGGGTCGTCCACGCTGAACGCGTGCCGGAAGTAGTAGGTGATGTGCCCACGGGTGATCGAAGTCACCTCGTCGCCGTCGCCGAAGCCCAGTTCCGCCGGTCCGCTGGCCCAGGCGGAGTCGTCGAATCCGGTCGCTCGCCAGCCGGTGCCCTGGTCGCTGCCGTCGTCGAGGTATCGCCAGGTGGCCCCGGCCGCCACGATATCGGAATCGGGCTGAGCCGTGTCGAGCCCGAGATTGAAGCTGACGTCGGAACTGCCACTCGAGTTCTGATGGACCTCGACCGCGAGCACGTTGTCGCCGTCCCGGAGGGCATCCGCAGCGACCTTCGCCGGGAAATACGTTGACTCGTCACCGCCGCCCACGGCCGAGGAGGCCCTCGTCTGGTAGTCGATGTCGCCTTCGGGCATGTTGGAGCGGTGGATCTCGGTGCCGTTGAGGTAGACCACGGCGCCGTCGTCGCGCAGCAACTCGATGGCCAGCGCCTCGACCGAGGCGGCGTTGGTGGCCGAGAATTCGTGCCGGAAGTAGTAGGTGATGTGCCCCGAGGTGATCGAAGTGGCCTCGCCGCCGTCGCCGAAGCCCAGTTCAGCCGCGCCGCTGGACCAGCCCGAGTCGTCGAAGTCCGGTTCGCGCCACGCCGTTCCCTGGTCGCTGCCGTCGTCGAGGTAGCGCCACGTCGAGTCCTTGGCGATTAGCGTGGCGGGCACGAAGACGCCCTCGTCGGTGGTGAACAGGTTGATGGTCACCGACTCCGGAGCGTGGATGACGGGGGGCGTCGAGTCCCTAACGGTGACCATGGCCGTTGCCGATGCGGTGTTGCCGGCACGGTCGGTGGCGGTGAACGTCACCGTGTGTTCGCCGAGACCCAATGGGCTCAACGGGGTCGTTGAAATCCGGATTTGGTCCACCGAATCGGCATCGTCCGATACAGTGACGCGATCGCCATAAACCGACGGCGTCATATTGATGCCGGCCGGGAACTTCGCCTCGACCGTGAAGTCCGAAACGCTGATCTCGGGCGGTGTTTCGTCGACGCTCCTCGTGGCGTCGAGCGGGTAGGCGTCGTCTGCGTCGGCCACGCCGTCGTCGTCGTCGTCGCTGTCGCAGGCGTCGCCTTCGCCGTCCGAATCGGTGTCCGTCTGATCCTCGTTCGCGACCGTCGGGCAGTTGTCGTCGTTGTCCAGTACGCCGTCGCCATCGCTGTCGACATTCTTGGTCAATCGGTATTCGTCTCTCACCTCACCGTCGTTCCGGATGAAGTAGGCGTCCATCTGCGAACCGGCTATGTCGACGACGACGGACCCTTCGATGTTCTCCCAGTAGGTCATGATGGGATGCTTGGTCAGACCGCCCTGGTTCTTGGACGAACTGCCCACCACCGAATAGATCGAACCTTGGTTCGCTCCCGGATCTTTCGTGTAGCCGCCGTCCGCCGGGCGGCCCCTGGTGGTGTCCTTGCCGTGGATGCTCGGACGATAGAAGGCGGCCAGGTCGTAGTGGCCGTCGATCAAGACCGACCGTTCGTAGGAGTGGCTGTGCCCGGAAAGATTCAGGTCCGCGCCATGGTATTCGAGCACTGGCACGAATCGCTCCCTCATGTCGTGCATGCGCCCGCCCGAATCGGATCGCAGGTCGGAGTCGTGGGATCCCTTGGTATAGGGCGGGTGGTGCCAGTAGCTGATGATGAAGTCCTGGGTGGTCGCGGCCAGGTCTTCGCAAAGCCAGTTGTACATGGCGCCGCCGGTACCGTCGCCGGGACAGATGTTGGTCTCGGCGTCGGCGGGCGCGTCCCGGTTCGTGTCGTGCGAGTCCAGCGCGACGAAGTGGACGTTGCCATAGTCGTAGGAGTAGTAGGCCTCGGTGCCGCTGGCGACACCGCCCGCTTCGGCCGCCTTGGGCAGAGTGAAGGCTTCGTAGTAGGGCCCGGATTGGGTCGGGGAGTCGGAGGCGCCGAACTCGTGGTTGCCGGGCACGGGCCAGAGGACATGGTTGCGCAGGACCTCCGCGAAGGGCTCGAACAAGCCACGCGTGGTCTCCGTGTCGGTGGCGTTGTTGTACGCGTTGTCGCCGAGCATCAGCACGATATCGGCCATCCCCCCGCCGTTCTCGGCTGCCCAGTCGAGATACTCGCCCATCACGGCGGCCGCCTCGTCGCATCCGTCCTGGGTGATGGCGCACTCCCCGGAGTCGCCGATCACCCAGATGCGTACCGGTTCGTTCGATCCCGTCGGCGGCGAGGTCTTGAAGAAGTGGTCGGCATCGTTGCCGGCGAATGTCATGTCGGCGTTGCCGATTTCGTAGAAGTACTTCGTACTGCTGTCGAGACCCGTAATCGAGACTTCGTGCTCATTGGTCAAAGTCGCGATCTCGATGGTCGTGTCGAGGTTGCCGACCGCCGTTACGTAGGACAGCTTCGTATCGGTGAGTCCGTCGGTGCGCCACAGCACGATCATCGAC
>JAPOYW010000252.1 GCA_026706425.1 Gammaproteobacteria bacterium | reverse complement strand
GGGACTTGATGACCTGGCAGGCCTCGTCGAGCCGGGCCAGGCGGCCGGGCACGTCGCTGAATTCGATGCCGTACTGCCGGTGCTCGTTCTCCTGCCAGCCAGACCCCAAACCGAGCACCACGCGACCGCCCGTGATGTGGTCCAGGGTCGCCGCCATCTTCGCAAGCACGGCGGGATGCCGGTAGGTGTTGCCGGTCACCATCGTGCCAACCCGCACGCGCGGCACGCGGGCGCCGATCGCCGACAGGGTCGTCCACGCTTCCGGGAACGGCCTCGGCGTGCTTCCGGCGGCCATGAAGTGGTCGGCAACCCAGACGCCGTCCCATCCGGTTGCTTCCGCGTGGCTACAGAGCTCGATCACCTCCCCGAAGGGCAACCACGGACATGGCCAGAAACCGAAACGCATGCCTTCTCCCGCTTCCTCTTGTTGTCGGCGGAGAGTGTGGCGGATTTGGCCCGCATGCGCCATTTCCGCGTACTTGCTAGGGACGCATCGTTCATCTTGCTACCCCTCGGCTCCGTCAAGGGGGTGACAGGTTCGCATCAGCGGCCATCCGCAGGCAGGGGACTGTTGCACTTCCACGGCGACGCCAACCTGAGTGAGGAGCTTGCGGCGACGAATTCTGCGGGCGTCCTCGACGATCCAAATCGCTCGATTCGTTGGTGTCGCGCTAACTCGTGTGGGCTACCCGGTCGCTGCGGTCGGGCTTCTCCCCGGCAATGGCTATCTCTTGGCCGGCAGTTTCGCTCCCGAATCCTTCTCAAACGCAGAGACGAACTTCTGCGCGCGTGCGACCTTTGCCCGTTCGTCATCCTTGTCGATGTAGCCCGGTACGACCCCCTGCTGAGTCAGAATCGCGAACCTTGGCCGGTTGCGATCAAGCACTTCCTGCGGAACCCGACCAATGAAGTCCTCCGTGGCGCGAAGGAGGGACCGCACCATGAGAAGGTGGACGCTCACTCGGAGCCCTGGAACCACCCGATTGTACGCGCCGTGCCAGGTATTGCCGTGAAAGACGATCAGCGAGCCTGCCGCTGCTTCGACGGGGACAGCCTGGTCGTTGCCGCCCTCGCCAATCGAGGTTTCGCCGGCCACCGGGTTGCGGCACCACTTGTGACTACCCGGTACGAACGCCGTGCTGCCGTTGTCTCGGTTGAAATCGGTCAGCGCATAGATGCATTTGCATAGCAAGGCTTGCGTTGGCAACGGTGACGGTAGCCGTGTGTCCGTATGCAACCGGAACCGGGTATTGCTGGGCCCTTTAATAAAGGAAGTGAGCGACGACAGCACCACGTCGTAGCCACACAGGTATGTCGCCAGGGCAAGCAGCGCCGGGTTCATCAGCGACTCCTCGAACACGGGATCGGCAAGCAGCAACGCCTTCATCGTATCGCCGACGGGCGAATCGATGTGGCTTCGCGATCTGCCCCGCTCGAGATCGGGCCGTTCGCCGGTACGCCGTTCGGCGATATCGAGGCATGCCTCGAGCATCCGCTCGCCAAGGCCGTTCGGGTTTGCGATCTCCGGCGGGATAACCGTATAGCCTTTGGTGTCCAGATCCTCTATGTGATGCTGCAGGCCGAGGTCGTTGATCTCGTCCCAAAGGCGACCAGGGCCGAACTCGGGCGCAGTTGCTGGTTCAGCCATTCGTGAGTTCCACCGTGTCCATCTTGCTAGCCTATGCGGGACCAAGGCCAGCCGCAAATTCGCGTACACAAAGGACGACTATCTTGCCCGTGAGGAGCGTGGCGGCGTGTCTGCTGCGCATACTCAGCAACGATGCCAGCGGGTTTGGTGTGCTTGCGGAGAAGCGCTGCTGGTGCGTTTGAACTCGCGCACCAGCATCTCGAGCATCGGATCGATCCGCCCGCCGGGTCCGTGAGGGAAGCCGAATTGCCGCCTAACGACGCCCAGGAACGCTCTGATTGATGCTTGGCTTCGCCGAATTGGGCGTTAAGAATCAACGAAATACGACTTGCCTACGGACCTAGTCAGAGCATTCCTCGTGCTTCGACCCCCCATTCGACGTTTTTCGAGGTGGCGCCTTTCGCGGTTTGCGGCCTCGTCGCCGACGTGCCCCGGCGCTTCAGTAATCGCGGGGACGGTTGCCAGTTGGGTTTTCTATGGCGGATCTCACGGCACAAGATAGCGGCAGTGACTTGCATTCTTCCCGCCAAGTGTCCCGGAACCTCTCGGACGTCTCGGCTGCGGCCGCCACGAAGGCTACGGGATCGGCGTGCGCGGCTTCTGCGACGGCGGCGAAGTCGTCTAGGGTCAGGTCTGGCCACCGAATCGTTGATCCCAATTGAAGCGCCATCCTGTCGGTCTTCATGTGGCGTACCGTGCAGAGAAGATCGTAGGCGGGCGACAGTTCCGGCGTCCGGCCGTCGCGGTAGATCAGCGACCAGTTCTTGGCGTGCAGATCGGCGTTGCCTGTTAGAGCGCCAGCCTTGGCCGCCAGATAGGACCGCAACTCTCCTTCCGGCAACAGGTTCGAGAAGAAGTCGGGCAACTCTCCGTTATCCGTGTGTTGTCCGCCTCCCCTGACTTCGCCATCGTCGT
>JAPOYW010000623.1 GCA_026706425.1 Gammaproteobacteria bacterium | reverse complement strand
GCCGAAGACCTGTCCACGACCGTTTCTGCCGCCCCGGCAGCGGCGGCGCAGCCCCAGGACCGTCTCTTCCGTAACAAAAGACCCCTCAACCTGACAAATCCCCTACTGCCGCACCGTTAACAGGGGATCAAGGACCCACGGGTCGCGGCCAATCCACACAGGAAGATATGCGACAATCCGGCCCATGACAGCGGTTCTCCGGCTGTTCTGGAACATCTGCCTGCTGCGCGATGGTCCGGAAACCGTGCCGACACACACTTGGTTCCTGGTCTCACTGATCGCCGCAGAACTGGCGATGGGCGTGGTCCTTTCGGCCGTCATGTATCCGAATCTGTCCCCGGCGCTGTGGTTGAACCTGGCCCTCATCAATCTCGCGGTTACGGCATCCATCGCCTGGTTCGCTCTCTACCTCCGCAATTGCGAACGCCGTTTTCCGGCCACGCTCGGCGCGATCCTCGGCACGGAGGTGTTGATCGACGCAGTCGGCGCCTTGGCGTTGAGCGCCACCAGCGGCGGCGCCCGGGTGACCACCGGCTGGATCCTCACCCTGTGGAGCGTCGCCGTGATCGGGTTCATCCTGCATCGAGCCCTCGCGACGCGACTGTGGGTGGGGATCCTGCTGTCCTTCGCGATCGGGGTACTCGGGACGTTCGTCGCCCTCGCCTTGCTGGGCAACCTCCTCGTCGGCGGTGACTCCGCGGTCTAAAGAAGCGCCATCAGGCGGATCGGTGCGGCTCTACTTTCTCGGCATCGGCGGCACGCTCATGGGCAGCCTCGCCCAGCTAGCCCAGCAAAAGGGATTCGCGGTAAGTGGCTTCGATCGCGTCCTCTACCCGCCGATGAGCGACCAACTGGCCGCAGCCGGCATCGAGGTTTTCGAGGGCTTCGACCCGGCGCAGCTGCGTCCGCCGCCGGACCTCGCGATTGTCGGCAACGCCGGGATGCCCCGCGGCCACGAAGCCGTGGAGTATGTCCTGGAGCACGACGTGCCCTACACCTCCGGTGCCGAATGGCTGGGCGAGGCTTTGCTCCGCCAACGCTGGACGATTGCCGCAGCCGGTACGCACGGCAAGACCACCACGGCGAGCATGATCGCGCACATCCTGGACCACGCGGGACTCGACCCGGGGTTCCTGATCGGCGGCGTGCCGGTCAACTTCCCCACCTCGGCGCGGCTTGGCACCGGGCCGTGTTTCGTGGTCGAAGCCGACGAGTACGACACGTCGTACTTCGACCGACGCGCGAAGTTCCTGCACTACCGGCCGAAGACCCTGGTCATCAACAACCTGGAGTTCGACCACGCCGACATCTTCGACGATCTCGAGCAAATCCAGTACCAGTTCCACCACCTGGTGCGCGCCGTGCCCGGCTCGGGACTCATCATCGCGCCGGGCCGCGACGCCAATGTCGAGGCGACCCTGAAGCGCGGTTGCTGGACGCCGGTGTCCACCTTCGCCCTAGCGGAAGACGACGAAACGCCGGTGGATTCGAAGATGGCGACGGCCGACCAGTGGCACGCGGTGGACATCGACGCCGACGGGAGCCGTTTCAGCGTTTCGTTGAATGGCACGCGCGTCGGATCGGTGGATTGGAAACTCATGGGTCGGCACAACGTCGCCAACGCACTGGCCGCCCTGGCCGCCGCGCAACATGCCGGTGTCCCCGCCGCCCAAGGCGCCACCGCGCTCGGGACGTTCCGGGGCGTGCAACGGCGCATGGAGTTGATCGTCGACCGACCCGGACTCAAGGTCTACGACGACTTCGCCCACCATCCCACGGCGATTCGGTCCACGCTGGAGGGCCTGCGCGCCCGCGTCGGCGGCGAACGCATCGTCGCCGTCGTCGATCCGCGAACCCACACCATGGCCCTTGGCACCCTGCGCGGCGAACTCACGACCTGCTGCGCCGCCGCCGACGAGGCGATCTGGTTCCACGGCGACAAAATCCAATGGAACGTCGCCGAAGTGGCCCAGGACAGCCTCGTGCCGACATCGGTGGAAACGGACATCGACAGACTGGTCGACAGCGTTGCAGCACATGAAAACGACCGTTCCCTCCCGACCCACGTGGTCGTCATGAGCAACGGCGCGTTCGGCGGCATCTACGACCGCCTGCGGAGGCGGCTGGGAGGCGCACCAGCGCCAGGAGCGGCCGGCGGCTAGAACGACTCCTCGGCCAATGCCATGACGCTGTCCGCGCCCGCCTCGATGTTGGCGAGGAGCGATCCCGTCTTGGGCAATAGCTTGGCGTAGAAGAACCCCGCCACGACGGCCTTGTTGCGCGCCGAGTCGGTGTCGGCTCGGGCCATCCGCGCCCACAGCCAGGCGTATATGCCAAGGCCGGTGAGTTCGAGGAAGTCCACCGACATGGCACCCGGCAAGTCGGGGTTCGACGGTGCTTGGCTAAGAAGATGGGCCGTTGCCGTTTCGATGGCAGCCAACGCGGTCGCGAGTGGCGCCTGGAATTCCGCCGGAACGGGATCGTCGGCCATCTCGCCGAGGAGTCGCTTCAAGGTCCTGCCGCCGTCCCGGAGCACCTTCCGGGCGGTGAAGTCGAGGGCCTGGAC
>JAPOYW010000230.1 GCA_026706425.1 Gammaproteobacteria bacterium | reverse complement strand
TGCGGCAGGTACCTGGGCGAAATATCGGGTTTGCCGAATTTGTTCCAGTACACCAGACCATGATTTCCCCGTCGCCGTACGACGTTCCAGCCGCCTTCGCGACGCTTGGGCAAGCGGAGCCCTCGCAAATGGCTAGAAGGCGTCCCCACGTCGTAGTTTCCATCGTCAGGCCGCGTCAACCTTAACAACAGAACTACGCTACAGTCCCCCCCCACTATTTCAACCTCTTTTGACTCAAGGCCTCTGTTTAGGCTTGCCGGGCAGTTCGGCCAGCGGCGTCGAACCCGGAATCCCTCGGTGCCGGCGATTGTTCCCCGCCCTAACCCCAGTCGGACTTGCACACGCAGATGGCGTAGCCGTTGGGGTCGCGGACGGTGAACTCGGTCATGCGGGCCTGTTGGTTGTACTGAAGGTCGCTGACCACTTCGATGCCCAACTCCCGGGCCCGGTTCAGCGCCGCGCCCGGGTCCTCGACGTGAACGAAGACGATGACGCCGTGGCCGAGCGGTTCGCCGGTGGCCACCCCGTGGTGGTGGTCCGCGTCGATCTCGTGGAGTTCGAGGAGCTGCGTGTCCCCGTCCATCAGCATCTCGAACTCCGATCCGCCGTGCCCGGACTGCATGCCGAGGAAGTCCTGGTACCACCGGGACGTCGCGGCGACGTCCTTGGCGAACAACATCGTGTCGGTGCGCATCGATCTGTCTCCGTTCGTCGTGCGTGAATTCGAAGTCTAACGGCTTGCAGGGGCTTTCCGGGGTTCGCATAGTTGCGCTCGCGAGATTCAGGAGACATGCGTGCCCCAGGTCGTCGTGATCGGCGGAGGCAACGCCGCGCTGGTCGCCGCAATAGCCGCCCGCGAGCGGGGGGCGGACGTTGCCGTGCTGGAACGGGCGCCGTACGCGTTGCGGGGCGGCAATTCCCGCTTCACCGCGGGCGCGATGCGCACCGTCTACGGCGGGGTGGACGATCTGCGTCGGCTGATGCCGGAATTGACCGAGGCCGAAGTCCGACGCGCGGATTTCGGCACCTATTCCAGGGAGCGTTTCTACGACGACCTGGGCCGAGTGACCGAGTACCGCGCCGACCCCGAACTCGCCGAACGCCTAATCGACTCGAGTTTCGAGGTGCTTTGCTGGATGCGCGGGAAAGGCGTGCGTTTTCTCCCGCTCTACGGGCGGCAGTCGTTCGAGATGGAGGGCAAGGTGCGTTTCTGGGGTGGCGTGACCGTCGAGGCCTGGGGCGGCGGACCCGGACTGATCGACTCGTTGACGGACATCGCCCGGGAATCGGGGGTCGAGATTCGCTACGGTGCCCGGGCGAGCGGGCTCCAAGAAACGCCGGACGGCTTCGAGGTCCGGCTCGGCGGTGCGTCGGAAGCACCACGCCTCGATGCCGATGCCGTGGTGCTCGCCTGCGGCGGCTTCGAGTCCAACCCGGCTTGGCGGGCGCGCTACCTCGGCCCCGGCTGGGATCTCGCGAAGGTCCGGGGTACGCGATTCAACACCGGCGACGGCATTCGAATGGCCGTCGATGTCGGCGCGGCGACGAGGGGCAACTTTTCGGGTTGCCACGCGGTCGCTTGGGATTTGAACGCACCGGAATTCGGCGATCTGGACGTGGGCGACAACTTCCAGAAGCACTCCTATCCGTTCGGCATCGTGGTGAACCGGGAAGGGCACCGGTTCGTGGACGAGGGGGCCGACTTCCGCAACTACACCTATGCGCGCTATGGCCGCGAGATACTGAACCAGCCGGGTCAATGCGCTTGGCAGCTATTCGATGCCAAGGTCGCCCACCTCTTGCGCGACGAATACCGCATCGGCCGGGTGACCAAGGCCACGGCCGGCAGCATCGAGGCATTGGCGGAGCGGATCGCGTCGACCGAGACGATGGATGCCGGGGCATTGGTGGCGGAGGTCGCCCGATTCAATGCCGCAGTCGACACCGAGACGCCTTTCGATCCCACGGTCAAGGACGGTCGCGGCACCGTCGGCCTCGCCGTGCCGAAATCCAACTGGGCGAACCGTTTGGACACGCCGCCCTTTGAGGCCTACGGCGTCACCTGCGGCATTACGTTCACCTTCGGAGGTCTGGCCGTCGATGCCGAAGCCCGGGTGTTGGCGGAGGACGGCGCGCCGATTCCGCGTCTGTTCGCGGCCGGCGAACTGGTGGGCGGGCTCTACTATTTCAACTACCCCGGCGGCACGGGGCTGACCGCCGGAGCGGTGTTCGGGCGAACGGCAGGCCACAATGCCAGCGTTGTCGAGACCGATTGACATGACCGAGGAATGGGCGGCAATCGTGAGTGCCGGCGAGCAGCGCGAGCGCGATGCCGTGCGCGCGCGGCTCGAAGAGGTGCCGTTCACCTACGCAGAACGACAACGGGTATTGGGACGCGCCCGGCGGCTGGTTGAAGGCTGTCGTCGGCGGGCCGACGAACGGTCGCTGCTCGACCTGTTCCTGCAGGAATACGGGCTGTCGAACGAAGAGGGCATCGCCCTGCTGTGCATCAGCGAGGCGCTGCTGCGCATACCGGACGACGACACCGCCGAAGCGCTCCTCGCCGAGAAGATCGGC
>JAPOYW010000548.1 GCA_026706425.1 Gammaproteobacteria bacterium | reverse complement strand
CGACTGACCTGACCGATCGACGAGCTCGTCCAGGAGGGCTCGCCTGGTGGGGTCGGCGATTGCGCGATACACGTCCATGAGCACCAGCCTTGAGGCAAGCGTTCGCTTGCATGTCAGGCGATGATACGCAAGTGCATGCTTGCGTGTCAACGTGCAAGCCGGGAGGCGGGCCGGAGGCCGATGACGAACCCCATGGCCGCCGGCGACCCGGTCGTGGCCCCGACGGGCTGGCGTTCAGCTACGGCAGCGGCCAGGTGCTGCACGGCATCTCGTTCGCGGTGCGGCCCGGCGAGGTGGTCGGGCTGCTGGGCAGGAACGGCGCCGGGAAGGGGCGAGAGGAGGTGCCCGAGGATCGGCTGCAGGCGCGCATCGACCGCTTCCTGAAGCAGTTCGGCCTCGCCGACGGCCGGGTCGCCTCGCAGAAGGTCGACGAGCCGCTCTCGGACCTGCAAGTGAACGCCGGCATCATGGTGCGGGATCTGAGCGCCGCCCTCGTCGACGAACGCAGGGCGGCCCCTTACAGCTCGCGCAGGGGGATCCCCTGGCTGGTCGTCGGCGTGGCGAGCGACGCAAGGGGCGGGCGCTGGGCGCGGCGCCGCGCAACAGGGTCGACCTGCCCTACTCGCAGCGGCTCGCGCGCACGGGGACGGTCGCGGTGAGGACGTCGACCGACACGGAGCGGACGGCGCTCGCGTTGCTGGCCCCGGGTCGCGAGGTCGATTGAGTGCGCCGCCTCGAGCGCGAGGATTCACGGAAGAGATGCCCGCGGACCCCCTTCTGTGCCTTGACGCACACGGCGTCCTGACGAAACATCAGAAGCGCGGATCGAATCGGTCGTCGCCGGATCGGCATCCGGGATGCTGTAGCCGCAGTTCGGTGTACCAACGACGCAATCGCCCAAGCTCCCGTCGGGGCTCGTCTTGCGGCATGCCACGATGCATGAATCGTCTGTGGACGCTCTCGCCGTCTCTATCAGCGTAGTACTTCATCAAGACCAAGCCGCCGTAATAGACATCCTCGGTCCCCAAGGTGGTGCTTCGATCCAGGTTCTCAGACCAGGAAATCACCTTGTTGTCCGTCTCCCGACGACCCGCGTACTCAAAGTTGTTCCAGAAGCCTGTCGTCCTCGCCCACGGCGTCCCGTGTGCGTACGCGTCGTACTGCGCCAGTCCTTCCGTCACAAAGGTAGGAAGGTCAAAGTCGAACGCCATCTGCACGATGTGGATCATTTCGTGGGTGTAGGTAGCTGCCGCCTCCTCGAACACATTCGAGTAGCACGCGCCCTTCGCCGTCGGCCAATCGCTCATCAGCGAGGGGGTCATCGCGTGAATCTCCGCGACGGTGCGATCTCCTCTGGAGTGGCAGCATCCGGCGAACGCGTAGCCCTTGGAGATGCGGCCCGCCTCGCGCGGATACATGAACACGTCTACGTACATCCGCTGTCCCTTGCGAGTGGGTCGGCGCACGCCGTACTTCGTCCTCCCAACCCTCAGAGCCCTGCGCAGAGCTCTCTCTACAACCCCGATGTCACGCTCGGTCGCGCCGCCGTGGCACAGGGTGAAGTGGGGATAGTGCGCGGTTCTCCAACGTAATCCCGTGTTGTTCCAGCGGTTTCCACACGGCCCCAGTTCATCATCGACGTTCTGGCCTCGGTCTGGCTCGACAACGAAGAAGTCCGGAGCCTCCTGTTGCCCCGCGTTCGCCGGCGCCGCCACCACCACTACCGCCAACATCAGCCCCGCGACCATTGCCGCAGCCGTCAGAACCTTGCGGACCTCCATCGGTTCACCCTTCCCACGGGCTGCCTTCAAGCGCATTCGCATACACGGTCGCGTTGTTGAGGGAGTAGTCAAGACCTCGCCGCCGGCCCTCATGGCTCACCGCAAGCTCATAATCGTACCCCAGCCTTTATGACAATGGGGTGACAGACGTCGGCACATTGGTGATCCTTCGACGGTGCGCTCGGCGGATGCTGCCCTGGGGCGCCTCAGCCGCAGCGTTGCGCCACGCTGGCGAGCGTCGATCCCGACGTGCGGGTGTCGTTACTCACCGGGACGGGCATCGTGGGCTCTGCGCTCGCGCGGGATCACGGCCTTTGGTCTGCTGGCCGGGTGGGTTCAGGCGTACCGCGCATCCCGGCTCCACCCGGCGCGCACGTTGACAGAAACCCGATCGTAGGCGCTACGAAGAACCCGGCCCCATTTCCGAGGACCCGAACCAACCGGCGGTCGAGGCCGCGCCACAGTGGCTCGGTCCTCCCTGCTGCAACCCGGCCGCACCCTACCAGAGCACGGGCGCCGGATCGCGGGCGACCTCCCCATCGGGCGTCACGAGCGTGAGTCCGTGCAGGATCGCCTGGGCAACCAGTCCCCGATCGAACGGATCGGCAGCCGGAGCCGACCCCCCGCGCTCGGCCCTGGCTCCCGGCGTGCGGGCCGACCTTACGCGACGCCCAGCACCTCGGCGATCGCGTGCCGCATCCACGCGGTCCTCGCGAGATCGAGGGGCTGCTGGTTGAGCGGCGCGAGATAGTCCCCCGGGCGCTGGGTCTTCATGTCGAGGAACGGATAGAAGGTCTCGAAGTCGTCCG
>JAPOYW010000570.1 GCA_026706425.1 Gammaproteobacteria bacterium | reverse complement strand
TCCGAGAGGGGGATTAGCACGAATCAGCACCTCGGGTCGCGGACTCAGGATGGAGCAGGTGGGCGATGCTCTCGCCGGTCTGCGTTGTCGACACGAACATCGCTGTCTCCGGCCTGATCAGCGCGGATCGGAGTAGTCCTCCAGCCCGAATCTTGAACGCCGTGCTCGATGGCATCGTGCTCTACCTGATGTCGCGCGGTCTCCTTGACGAGTACTTCTCAATGCTGCGCTGCCCGGCACGTGTACGACGTCACCGATGCACGGACGATGAGATGAATCGGGTGCCCGCGTGCCTGGTTGCCAATTCCATGTGACGCGAGCCCGCGGTTGACGGCGATGCTCCCGATTCCGGCGACGATCACCCGTGGACATTGCTCGCAACGTTTCCCCAGGCACATCTGGTCACCCGAGATGGGCTGCTTCTCGAGAACCCTCTGACTAGCGCCGCAGTCATATCCGCCCGCAACTTTCTCGACATGATGTTTCCTGCTTGAAAGGAGTAACGCGTCGGTGTCGCCGGTGCGGCCCTCCTTCTCCCGGCGTGCTACTGCACCACTGACTCTTCCAGCTGAACGGGACTTGGATTGGGGCACACATCCAATTGGGAGAGCCTCGATACCATGTCTAGTAAGCAACTGTTTTTCAACAACCCTCTGATGAAGGCCTGCGGCGCCGCCGTGTTCGCGTTCGGGCTCGCGGCGTGCAGCAGCAGCAACGACGCCCCGCCGCCTGTCGATCCCGAACCCGAAGAAAAGCCGATGCCGGAACCGGAACCTGAGCCCCAGGCCCTGGACATCCCTGCTGGCGGCAACCTCGGCGAACCTTCCAACGTTGGTTTCGGTGTCGACTTCAAGGACGGGGACACCTCCACCCTGTCCCTCGCGGCAGGTGCGCGTGCGACGCGCGGCAACGTCACGTTCACATGCCCGGCGACGGCGACAGACGGCTGCACGGTGATATTCACAAACGAGGCCGGCCGGATCGTGGTCTCGGAACTCGGTGGCGTTCAGGCGTCCATCCCGACCGACCCCGATACCCGGGGCGTGCCGCCGGTCACGCACAGGGACGACCCTGACATCGTCGGTACGCTCACCGTGAAGGTCACGCGCGGCGGTGAAAGCACGGATGTCGCCGAGTTCGAAATCGGCCATGCGTCCTACCCTGACGCAACCGGACCTACGACGGCATTGTCATTGCCGGGTACGCCTGGCGATTGGACGGGAGTGATCGGAGACATGACTGGCGGCGGTGACCCCAGTGTGCCGGCCGATCTTGACGGCACTCTCGAAACGGCAGGGGTCAACGTGATTGCAGCTTCAAACATCGCGCTCGCAACCAACCGGGGCTTCTTCGACAAGTACCCCAACGAAGGCGGGTCCGACGATAGCTACATCACAATTCTCGCCAACACCGACTATTCGCTGCTCGAGGACGTCACTTTCGAGCCCCGTACCGGTGCCACTGCCACCGGAAATTTCGACGGCGTGGCTGGCATGTTCACTTGTCACTCCGGGCCGTGCAACATCGATGTGTTCGCCGACAATCCCGCAACGGATGAAGTCGATCCGGGGGTGCAGATAACAGGTGAGATTCGCTTCGCGCCCACCGCTGCCGAGAACGCCTTCAACGATCTTAAGGATCCTGATTACCTGACTCTCGGAGCCTGGGCCCACTCGATCGGCGGTTTCGTGGTCGAGACGGGCGCCGATTACGGGTTCTCCCAGCCACTTACGGCAAAGGCACGTGTGAATTTGACAGCACGAGGGCTGACAGCGAGCGAGACGGCTACGTTTGCGGGATACACGGTCGGCGCCTACTACAAGGAGTCGGTGAATGAGGCAACAGAAACGGTCGATGAGATATCCGGTCTCTACGTCGGGATCGTTTCGCTGACAGCGACATTCGCGCCAACCGGCGACACGCTCGGTGGGTCTGTCACTGTCACCGCCAGCGGCGATGTCCCTGCCGCCCAGATTGATCTTCAGACAGCACCATTGTCGGCGAACTTCGCGGCTAACGGTCGAGCTGGCGAACAGCAGACCGGACCCGATCCCCTTGACGGAACTTGGTCGGCGCAGTTTGTTGGCGATGGAACCAGCATCGGCGGGACCTACGACGTGAGCAGCGGCAGCGATGCCGCGGACACGCTGGAACGGTTCAACGGCGCGTTCGGCGCCACCGAGCAGTAACCAGCTAACTTCTTCGGCGAGGCACCTAGCAACCGGTGCCTCGCCCTTCCTTGACGTCAGTTGACCTGTAACCCCGCTGAACCAAAGACTGCGCGGCCTTTTGACGCCAGACCAGCCGTACTGCCGAGAAGGCGCTAACGAGCGGTGGAACCAGCAGCGGCGACGCTTCTTTCAGGTGATGTGGCGGTTGTTCCCGGCCTGCGGGCGGTCCAGCCTGCCCGCAACTTGTTTCCACCGCTTGTCGACGCATTCCTGGCAGTCCAGCTGACCGGCCGTCACAAGGCCCATACAGCTGTCGGTGCGGCAAAGTTACAGATCGTTGGGCATGAAAAAAGGCGGGGCACCCGAGGGTGCCCCGCCGAAGAAGCCGGTTACGGCTGTTCTTCGTCAGCGCCGAATGCGC
>JAPOYW010000222.1 GCA_026706425.1 Gammaproteobacteria bacterium | reverse complement strand
CGAAGCGCAATCCGCGCCTGATCTATGTCGGAACCGGGCGGCCCGCGCCTGCATCGACCTCAGCGACGGGCTCGGCGACGCCGTGCACCGCATCGCCGCGGCCAGCCGTGCCGGCGTCGAGCTGGATGCCGAGGCGTTGCCCATCGATCCCGCGGCGCGGAAGTGGTTCGATGCCGCGGGCCTCGACCCCATCTCGGCAGCGCTCGACGGCGGTGAGGACTACGAGCTCGCCTTCACCAGCCCGCCCCGCTTCCGCGGCCGGCTGCGGCACGTGCGGCGCCAGATCCGCGGCCTGCCGATCACGCCGATCGGCGTGGTCACGAAGTACCCCGGCGTCCGCCTGCGCCGCGACGGCAAGGAGGAAACGCTGCCGGGCGGATACGAGCACTTCTCGACCGGGACGTGATGGACGGTCTCTCCGCTGCAGGATGAGAATCCGGGGCGGGGGACGCGCATCGCGTAGGTCGGTCCGATCAACCGGCAGCGAGATGCCGGACGCCGTCGCGGAACACCCGGAAGCTCGTCGAGACGTTCCTCTCCACGTCCATGTGCGGGGCGATCGTTGCCGCCCAGTCGCACTTCGCCCTGCCGGGGGTCGGCCAGCCCGCCTTCTTCAATCGTGCCGATCCGCCCGTGTGCACGGCATCCGCGAGCACCTCCCAGGTGCCGCAGATGCTGTCCTGCACGTAGCCGTCGAGAACCGGCTTCTTGGCGTGGGATAGGCGGCCGTGACGGCCTCGCGGTCTCCCAGCAGCCAGGCTTCGCTCTCCTCGATGGCGATCCGGAACAGCGTGCGCGGACGCGGATCGCAGGCATCGAGCGCATCCAGCAGCTCGCGCTTGAACGTCATGCAGTCCCGGTCGTCCAGGTCCACCACCACGACGACGCACTCGGTCTCCCGCCGCAGACTTCGGCCGTAGCCACGCAGCAACCGCGGCAGTTGGTCCAGTAGCAGTCGCCTGGCCGGGTCCGGCGCCCGCTGCAGATCTCCGGGGATCCGGCCGATGCCCTTGTAGGCGTGCATGCGCCAGGTGTGTGCCGTCCCATTCGCGCCGAGGATCTCCGTCAGCACGATGTCCAGGGCGATGCTCCCGGAGCGGTCCTCCGCCAACACTTCGAAGTGCACGCGCTACTTCCGGTCCAGGTAGTCGCTGTACCAGAGACCGCCGAGCGGCAGCCCTTCCTCGACCATGCTGCGCACGATCTCGTCGTCACTGGCCCGCGCGATGCCGGAGAATCCATCGGCCCGCTTTTGCAGCACCCAGGTCTCTTCCGGATTCAGCGCGTCCACGAAGTACGGCTGGTGCGTAGTGACGAAGATCTGCGGCGCGTTCTTCTTTCCCGTTGCATGCCTGCGCAACTCCCTGCCAGAACCTCCAACAGCTTGTGGTAGAGGCCGTTCTCCGGTTCCTCGATGCAGATGAACGGGGGCGGTTGCGAATCTTCCAGCATGATCAGGTAGGCGAAGACCTTCAATGTGCCGTCGGACATCTGCTGCGCGTAGAAGGGATCGCCGAACCCCCGGTCGTTGAACCGCAGGAGTAGCCTCCCGTCGGGGCTCCGTTCGGTGTCGATGCGATCGATACCCGGAATCCTCTCGCTGACGCGTGCCAGGATGTCGGCGAACTGGTCGGGGTGTTCGCGCTCCAGGAACTGCACGACGTTGCCGAGGTTGTCACCGTGCACGTTCAGGTGCTTCTGCGGACCGGCCAGGGGGAGACTCCTTGCGGCGTCGGGGGTGAAGTAGCTCAGGTACCATCCCTCGACGAACTGGCGGAAGGCAGAGATCCGGGGGTGCTGCTTGAGCGCCCCCAACGTCGCAATCCCCAGCTTCCGACGGTCCTGCAGCTCGACGATCTCGGTCTCCGAGCTCTCCTCGTCGGGAACGTCCCGCAACAATGACTCGACGAGCCAGTTCACGATGGACCGCCCCTCCTGTCGTTCATCGATCTGCCGGCCCTGAGCCTCTCCGCTCCAGGCAACGCCCTTGCCGTCGTTCATAATCAAGAATGAGAAGGGCCGTCCGTGCTTCTGTCCCTTGCGGCGTTGCCGGAGACGTTCGCGTGACACATACGGGCGACCGGACTCGTCCTGGTCGATAGCCAGCTCATAGGTAATCGGTCGGGCCCTAGGTTCTTCACGATAGTAGACCTCGAACCCAATCGGCTCGTCGCTCCCCTGGGACCTGATGCGTTGAAACCCGCCGCGCCCCCGCGCATCGCAAGCTTCCTCGACGCCCAGCTTGAGACAGTCCGCAAGGAAGCCGAAAAGCGTCGAACAAGGAGCTCTTGCCGACACCGTTCTTGCCGATTACGGCGGTGAGCGGAGTCAGCGGCTGTGCATGCTGTGTGTTCCACAGGCGACCCAAGGTCAGGTCTTTCAGCACGCGATAACTGGCAATCCGGATTCCCTCGAGCTTCGCCATGACGTCAGCCCTGCCGTGACTCCCGACATGCGGATGGCGGGCGCCACGCTCTCGATCAGCCTACACCGGACAGCTCGGGGCCCACCGGAGCCCGTGTGGCCGCGCGCTCCTGGTCCTTGTACTGCAGCAGGTAGAGCTTGTGGTAGAGCCCGCGGCGGGCCAGCAGCTCCTGG